>CBHRAM010000087.1:0-10775 GCA_966076165.1 uncultured Chitinophagaceae bacterium | reverse complement strand
ATAGCTGAACTCATAAACTTTTTTGTTTAACTGCTAAGACGCGAAGACACAAGGGTTCGCGAGGATTTAGACCAATTCGGTTTCTAAAACAGGTAATGGCCTGGGTTGTATCTTTCTTACATTATCGGCAATATGTTTGATATGGTCCGGTGTGGTACCGCAACACCCGCCAACAATATTCACAAAACCCTGCTCGGCCCATTCTTCAATAAAGTGTGCCGTTTCATGTGGCTGCTCATCATACTCGCCCATGGCATTAGGTAAACCTGCGTTGGGATAAGCAGAAGTATAGCAGGAAGCAATGGAAGAAAGTTCTTCGATATGGCTTCTCATCTCCGCTGCGCCCAATGCACAATTCAATCCAACACTTAATGGATTGGCATGCATAACCGAAGTATAGAAAGCTTCCAGGGTTTGTCCGCTCAAAGTTCTGCCTGATGCATCGGTAATGGTACCGCTGATCATGATCGGCAGTTCTTCTTTATTCTGATCCCTGAAATATTGCTTAGCCGCATAGATAGCACCTTTGGCATTGAGGGTATCAAAAATGGTTTCTATCAATAACACATCAACACCCCCATCTACCAATCCTTTGATCTGCTCATAATAAGCCGCAACTACTTCATCAAAAGTAACTGCACGGAAACCGGGGTTATTTACATCGGGAGAGAGGCTTAAGGTTTTATTCAAGGGCCCGATCGCACCCGCAACAAATTTCGGACCGGTGCCGGGGTTCCCTGCTGTAAATTCTTTGATAGCCTCTTTCGCACATTTGGCTGCAGCTACATTCAGTTCATAAGCGAGCGACTGCATATCATAATCCGCCATAGCAATCACTGTACTGCTGAACGTATTGGTTTCGATAATATCTGCACCGGCTTCCAGGTAAAGTTTATGGATCCCTTTAATGATCTCCGGTTGTGTAATACAAAGCAGGTCATTGTTACCCTTTACATCGGTATGCCAGTTGGCAAAACGCTCGCCGCGATAATCGGCTTCGGTCAGTTTATGACGTTGGATCATGGTACCCATGGCACCATCTATCACCAAAATCCTTTTTTCCAGTTCTTTTCTGATACTCATAGTATTTAATTTATCACCTGGGAAAACCCGGGATGAGTCATGAATACCGAATAGTAAACGCTTTAGAGAGTGTTGGAGAGGGCACTTCAAAACGTTTATTAGTTCGATTTGGTTCCCGCAGATTGCGGGATTACAGGCCGAACAATAAACAAATCCGCCTGCTGTAAGTGGAGCAAAGATAAAGGGCAATGCACTTATATCAAAATATAAGCCCATTGCCCTTACATATAGAAAGAGGGGGGTATTATTTGCGCTTGCCGCCGATATTGAAGATCCTTGAAACATTGAATCCCCATCGTACATCGCCATTGCCCCATGTTCCGGATGTTTCGTGAATGGCCGAATGGTCGTTCATACCCTGCGAATTGGTGAAATGCAGCTGAAATACGTGCCCGCCGGTATTGATATCCACTCCAATGGACAGGGGATCGTGCATACCGTTAAAACGCTGCGTTTGCAGGAAGTATTCGCCATTGATACTGATGCGTTTGCTCACTTTCTGACGGGCCAAAAAACCTATGGCAAACATATCCGTTGAACCGCCGGATACAAACAGTAACCTGTTGTAATGGGTATAGCTCGGTGATACCTGGAAGGAAAAGTTATTACTGAATTTTCTTGCGATCAGGAGCTGTGTTGTCCAAACCGTGCGGTCGCCGCCGGTTACTTTCAGGGTTGGGTCCATTTTCAGGTTTCTATAGGCCCATGAGCCTTCCCATGTGATGGATAAGGGTGCACCATTACCTGTTTTCTGGTGCATTAACCTGTATTTGATAAAACCATCGTATTCTTTAAAGAAAGTAGTCCGGCCAATACCCACCATCAGGTTATCGGTAAGGCCAAAATCAAAAC
This sequence comes from uncultured Chitinophagaceae bacterium, assembly GCA_966076165.1. Classification (GTDB taxonomy): domain Bacteria; phylum Bacteroidota; class Bacteroidia; order Chitinophagales; family Chitinophagaceae; genus Sediminibacterium. The sequence continues at coordinate 8,840 of CBHRAM010000087.1, read as the reverse complement.
CCAGGCGCATGGATGCGGCATCCAGGCCAAACATCTCATAAAACCCGAGATTTAACGGTGAGAAACGGTGGTTAATGCGGAAATCCATACTCCCCTTACCCGTGATCTCAACGGTATGGCCGTTTACCAAACGGGTAGAGTAAAATGTATTCAGAACGGGTTCCGGCCCGTTTTTGTTGTCGGCAGCATTGGTACTATCCTGCATTTTAAACAGGTCAACCTGCTGAGAAAAACTCATTTGGGTACTAAGGCTGAGGCATAAAATGGCCAGTAACCTTTTGGTAAAGATCATCATACGGGTAAAGTTTAATATATGGGATTGATTATTGGTATTGGCAACTCACATCTACGCTTACCTTATCAGTTACCGCTTTGGCAGATACGTTAAAATCGTTCATAAGGATTGTAAACTTGCCGGTAACAGTGGGTTTTCCGTCTTTTATGTCTATCGTGCCGTTAACAGTTACTTTTTTGGTTACCCCATGTAACGTAAGATCGCCTATAACCGTTGCCTTGTAGCTGCCGTCTTTGCCAAAATTTATGTCCTTGGGATTGGCAAGGTTCCCTTTAAAGTCGGCCCTGGGAAATTTGTTGCTCTCGAGGTATTGATCATTAAAATGCTCCTGCATTTCTGCAAACTTGAACTTAAACCCTTTGATCAGCAGGCTGAAGGTCATCTGGCCGTTATCGGCGATACGGCTGGTTACCTCATTGTTCACAGCGGTTACATCATCGTCGGATGGGGCTGCAAATGTGACTTTGCCGTTTCTGGTTGCGAATATTTTTTGGGCATCTGCATCAGACACCATAAACAGGGTTGCGATAATCAGGGATAAGAACAGTTTCATTTTTTCGATTGATTTTTATTTTACCAGAACGCCTTCGTTGATCACTACATTGAAATCGGGAATATACCCGGTACAGATGCCTTTGAATGTGATGGTTTGTCCCGCCTTGATCTCACCCGGTTTGGTTTTAAACGTACAGTTGATCATAAACATCGGATCATTGGTCTTAAAATTGATCACGGTATTCCCATCCTGGTTAGCACTTACATCTGCCACTTCACCCGTCATTTCAATAGCTTTATTCAGGTATTTGGCATTGGCGTCATTTTCATTCGTCTTAAATGCATCATACAAGCTCTGTGCCGAAAGCTGAACACCTTTTTCATTGGTCACATCACGATGTGGTTTCAGGTACACATATAACACCACACTTACGCCGGTTAAAACGGTTACCAGAACCAAAGCGATGATGATCTTTTTCCATTTTTTCATAACTGCGAATTTGCCTCAGCCTGCAAATTATTCAATGTATTGATACAAAAAGATACGGGAGAGGGAAATAATGGTTGCTTTATGGCAAAAATTACTCATATCGCAAATTTGAAGGCTGCTGATTTACAATCAGTTACTTCACATACTGCTGAACCGGTAGCCGGTTGGCAATACTGCGCGAAAGGGTCATTTCATCTGCATATTCCAGCTCGCCGCCAAAAGCAATGCCCCGGGCAATGGTGGTGATACGGCAGGGAAGATGCGCGATCTTTTTCTGGATATAATAGATGGTGGTATCGCCCTGGATATTCGGGCTCAATGCAAACACCAGTTCTTCCGTTTCTTCTTTGGTGATCCGGTTTACCAGCGACTCGATATTTAACTGATCGGGGCCAATACCATCCAGGGGTGAGATCACACCACCGAGCACATGATAGGTGCCGCTTAACTGTTGTGTGCTTTCAATCGCGATCACATCACGGATATTTTCCACCACACAGATCATCCGCTGGTTGCGTACGGAATTGGAACAGATAGAACAGATATCGCCATCACTCACATTATGGCAACGCTGGCAAAACTTGATATCCCGCCGCATTTTGGCCATGGTTTCCCCAAAAAGCTGCACCTCGTTCACATCCTGCTTTAATAAATGCAATACCAGCCGCAAAGCGGTTTTTTTTCCAATACCCGGAAGCCTGGTAAACTGGGCCACTGCGTTTTCGAGTAGTGATGAAGGAAGCTGCATGGATGGGTAAAAATTAAGAGTTAGGAGTGTAAAGTTAGGAGTTGCAGCGCTTAGTTCATAGATCATGGTTCATAGTTAATAGAACTGACATGAACCATCATCTATAACCCATGAACCGTCCTCACAAAGATACATTCACCTCATTATCCCAATTACCTTTTACCGTTAACGGTTGCCGGATGCGTTGTACAACCTCGGGTTGTTTTTTGGTGTTGAAATGGCCTGTATCCCAAATGCCGTTTTTGTTGGCATCATATAAAATGCGGAGATCATAACTGCCTGGGGCAAACATTTTGCGTACAAAATCGGTTTGCGTTAGCGGTATGGACTCAGTGATCTTATCACTCACCAGGATCTGCAATACCGGGTTTTTAGACAGGTCAAGATTGATAAACCGGATCCGGAGGCTTCCATAATCCGATTCGCGTTTAGTGACGAAGCGGATAGAATCTGCTTTGGTCAGCGCTGTTCCTGCCGAATCTGCTATGGCATCTTTATTAATGAGTAAACGGAATTGTGTAGACTCTTTCCATTTGTATCTCAACACCACTTTGGTTTTGCCGGTATCTAAGCTGAAAGAATAACCGCTTAGTTTATGAAAACCTGTATCCAATAAGGTAAAACCTGCACTGTCAAAGCTGGTAAGCTTTCTGTTAAACGTGAGGGTGAGGTTTGACAAAAGGTCCTGCTGGCCATTATCAAGATCAATCGTATACTTTAAACGTTTGTCGTCTTTGCCGGCTGTGATCTTTGTTTGTGAAGATGATGCCGCCGGCTTACGTTTAAATTCTTCAAACGCATATAAGGTATCGGATGTGGTATTGGCATTGATGGTGACCGGGCTGTTCCTGAAAGCAAACAGGCGAGTACTGTCATCGTATCGCTTCAAGAAATTGTTCGTCCCTTCGAGCACAAACACCCCAAAATCACCTTCGGGCAGGTTATGAAATGTGAATTCACCTTTTCCATTTACATGGGTAAGATAGCGTGGCCGGTCTTTAAGAATGGCAGTATCGTTCAGGTTTTTATGCAATACCACGATGAGGGTACTGTCGATTTTCCCCGATTCTGCAAGGATCACTTTTCCGGAATAGGTATTGTAATCAATTTTATTACCGGTTGAAAAAACATACCGGAAATTCCGTGCAATATTCCCTTCATTCTCATCCCTGATGGCATCTCCAAAATCCAATGAATACGTGGTATTGGGTTCAAGTGAGTCTTTTAGTTTAACCGTTACATTTCTCAGTTTGTAATCATACAAAGGAGATCCTTTGGCACTGGGGTAAGGGGAAATGATCACGGACTCCTGCGGGTTTAGCAGTTTTACAAACTCATCAAATGTGAGGGTGATATTCTTATTGGTAACATTCAATGCCGAATCTTTAGGCAATGCAGTCACTAGTCTGGGTGGCAAACTATCCCTTGGCCCGCCCCCCGGCGGAATGATATTGGCACAGGAAGAGAACAGCAACATGCCACTGACTATAAGAATAAGGGTATATAAAAAAGAATAGATCTGCTTCATGGCCTGTATTAACCCTGCAAACTTAGCATGTTTGATGATAGGGTTGGGGGTTATGCGTATCAAAATGATGTTAATCGTTGGACTCTTCTTCTTCGGTAAGATCGTGTAAAGCCACTGCCATATGATTGGTTTTTACAAAATTGCACCAGTGGCAATCCGGCTTGCCACAACCATGATAGAAGTCGCGGTCCTGTATCTTCTGCCAAACGGTTTTGATCTGTTCGGTTACGGTGGCAATATCACCCGGGGTGATCACGATCTTTTCTTTTCGGTATTGCTTTTTCTTATCCGGCTCTATAAAATCGAATTCAGTACTTACAACGGTCCAGTTTTTTTGTTCATAATGGTCTACCAGTATTTTATAGAACACAGCCTGCCGCCAGTAATCGCCGCCATTCGGATCCTCATCGTGCGGGGGTTTTAGTTTGTCTCTGGCCTTATCTATATCACCGGATTTGTAATCAACCACATTCACTGATTTACCGTCGAACTCCAGCTTATCCAGTTTCCCTTTCAAAGGAACTCCCTGCACCACTACATTGCGGATGGTTCTTTCCACGGCAACAATGGTGTTCCATGTTTTGATATACTGGTCGTAATAATTACTCAGTACTTCCTGTCCGTATTCCATTCTGCGGGCAAACTGCTCTTTTGTAAAACTTTCCCGGTGACGGTTCATATATTTTTCAAAATCATGAACAAATTCCTGCTTGGGCGGAAACTTTTCATCTTTCTGCATTTTTTCGAACAACATCTGCAAGGCATAGTGAACGGCAGAGCCAAACTCAGTGGCTTCCGATTTACCCGAAGGCACACGCACGAGATTTTGAAAATAAAACTGAAGCGGGCATTTCAGGTAATTATTCAAGGCCGTTACATTCATCACAAACTTGTCGAGGATCTGTGTAACAAAATCTGCTTCCACTTTTTCGATCTCGGGCGATTGAACTGCCGTGAACTGTATCATCGCAAATTCACTGATCACTTCTGTGTCAAGGATTACTTTCTCTACCGGTAATGCATGCATGTCCTGTACTTCGGCAATAAACATGGAAGGTTCCATTTCCTTACCGTCATTTTTAAAACTGCTATAAGAAATATGCAGATGTAACATTGCCCTGGTTAATGCCACATAGAACAGGCGGCGTAATTCTTCTTCATCTTTATGTTTGGGAAGAGAGGCAAACATGGTGTCGGGAAAAGTATAGCCCCCACCCGGTTTTCTTTTTTTCTCCCAGCTGGCTGCATTGCACCCAACCAGGAACACATGTTCAAATTCAAGCCCTTTTGATCCATGGGCCGTCATCAGGTTCACCCCTTTTTCACTGCCACTAACCTGCACCAGGGGCAGGCTCAGGCTTTCTTTTTCCATCAGCATAAAGATATTCACCAACTGGTCCAGTGTCAGGGATGCATTTCTCCGGGCTTCTTCTTTTACAAAATCAAAAAGCCCGGTGATCACTTTCAGGTTTTGGTGTTTATCAGGGCTTTGCATGATCCAGCTGAGCACACCGGCATCACGCAAACAATTTTCAAACAGGTTTACAAGCGTAACATTTGAAACATCGCTTATCAGTTTTTCAATAATCATACTGGCTTCTTTCAACCCGGCAGCCGGGCCTTTGCTGAACAGGTCTGCTGCGGGTGCATGGGCCGTATCGTTTAATAATTTGCGCAGCGATGTTTTGTTTTCTCCAAATCTTCTGTCGGCAACGGTTGTGGTGAGTTTGGCAATTTCTATCGGGGCAATATGGAACCAGTCGAAATGCAGTATTTCAAACAGCATTTCATCACCACCATAAGGGATATCATGTTCCGCAGCGAGATATTCAAGCAATAAGATCAGTTTCTTTGCCAGCGGGATCTCAAGAATATTCAGATTCCGTTTACTGTAAACAGGAATATTTCTTTGTGCGAAATATTGTGAAAGTTCTTCGCCGTATTTATTTTCTTTATAGATAATACCGATGGCACCCGGTAAAACACCTTCCTGCAAAAGCTTTTCCACTTCCAGCGTTATATGGATCATTTCCTGCCGCTGTGTTTCGTATTCCTTAATTAACGGTGTATGTGTGAGATGATTTATTTTTTTATTGGACGATGTCAATGTTTTGGTAAGCCCGTCTATCTGGTTAACCAGACGTTCTTCATTTCTGTCGATCAGTGTTTTGGAAATATCCAGGATGGGTTGTGTTGAACGATAGTTATCAGACAGCACGATCGTACGTAGCTCACTGGCGTAGCTCACAGCAAACTCCTGCATGTTCTCCACATTCGCTCCCTGGAAACGATAGATGCTCTGGTCATCATCGCCCACCACAAATACATTGGGTTGTTCCCAATAACTGATCAGGAGTTGCACCAAACGGTTTTGCGTACCACTGGTATCCTGGTACTCATCCACAAGAATATATAGAAACTGTTCCTGGTACCGGGAGAGCAATAATTTGTTTTCTTCAAAGGCCTTGATCACCCAATTGATCATATCATCAAAATCGTAACGGCTGCGGCTACGCATCAGTTTTTGAAAACGATCGAATTCATTAACGGCAGCCCGCAGTTTTTCCATTTTCTCTTTGGCTTCTTCTATCTTGTTCTCCTTGAGATCACCAACCTTGAATTGTTTATAGGCCCGTTTATAAACAAACTCATCCCTGTTAGGAATATCAGCCAGGTATTCGTCAATTTTTTGATTGATGAAATCAGGCGTCCATCCTTCACGTTTCATGGAACTGAATAATTGCTGCAGGTTCTTGATCTCAAAATATACATCGCCACGATACCTTTTTAAAGGATGGTTCTTGGGGAAAGTATCAATGAGCTGTTTAAAAAGATCAATTTTTTCAAGATCAGAGATCGGATCGAGCACCGTTTTTTCAAACAGCGATAAATTTTCCTGAATGATATCATTGCAAAAAGCATGGAACGTATAAATATTCACTTTGTATGCATCGGGGCCGATAAAGCTCAGCAGCCTTTTGCGCATAGCCACAACACCGGCATCTGTGTAAGTAAGACAGAGAATATTTTCAGGTTGGGTATCCGTATCCAATAAGATCTTGCCGATACGCGCACCGAGGATCTGTGTTTTGCCGGTACCCGGTCCGGCTATCACCATTACCGGCCCTTCGATCGTATTTACAGCGATCTTCTGCTGTTCGTTGAGGCCGTTGTAAATAATAGCAAACTGATCTTTTTGGTGGTGCTGGTTTGACATTGGGTAAAGATAATCAACTCATATCTATCGGCCCCTCCTGAGAAGAAGGCAAACTTTTTATTCAATTTCCCCTCCTTCCGCAGGAGGGAGGGGTGACGAGCGGAGCAAAGTCGGGGTGGGTTGAACTTTTGGGGTTAGTTGTTGTTATATTCGAAAGAAAACAGCATGTCCAAAGTATATTCTATTAAAACAGTGCAGAAGATTCCTATTTCCCTCGACCAGGCCTGGGAATTTTTCAGCCGGCCCGATAACCTGAAACATATTACCCCTTCCCAGTTGGGTTTCGAGATCATTTCCAAACATCATGGAGAGAAAATGTATCCGGGGCAGATCATTGAATATACAGTGAAGCCGATATTGGGTATTCCCTTATACTGGATGACAGAGATCACCCATGTGCAGGATAAACAGTATTTTATTGATGAACAAAGATTTGGTCCTTACAGCTTATGGCATCACCAGCATCATTTTAAAGAAATAGAAGGTGGTGTGGAGATGACAGATATTGTGCACTATAAATTACCACTTTGGTTTTTGGGAGATATTGCCCAGGTGGTGATGGTGAAGAAACAGTTGAAGGAGATCTTTGATTTCAGGGTTGTGGCAGTGGAGCAAAGGTTTGGCAAATGGGCTCTGTGACCTCCCCCGATAAATATTTTTCATAGAAAAATATTTATCGTCCCCTCCTGAGAGGAGGGGAATGTTTATGCTGATCCTAACTGTTTTCGGGGAGAAAGGGTTGCATCATTTCAATTCGGTCATTGGGCTCACATTATTATCCAGATCCACTGAAACTGCAAATATCCTTTTGTTCTTGCTATCCGGTACTTTAGAAAGATCTACCATCGCTACTTTATCTGCCGGGATGATCTGTACCAGTTGCGCTAATACAAATTTTACTTCTGTGTTTAAAGTGAGTGTGAGGATACCAAATGCTTTTATCTTTTCATCGCCCTTATACACCAGTTTCACAACATTGTTAGCCTGCTTCTCCAGCAATGGTTGTGCAGGCGCTGAGTTATCGATCCAGGGCATGGGGGGCACTAAGGCAGGATAATGGTAATAATGATTCTTTAAACTGTCGTTCCACCCAAGCGGGTTTCTTTCGAAGATCTTACTGCTGAAATAGGCACTGCCCTGTGTAGTATGGTAATTTCTTAATCCCTTTATCTCGTTGGGGATCTCATTGGGGTTTCTCCATGCAGCATTGCTGCCTGCGCGTTCAATACCATGGCCGATATAAAGGTGTTTTCCATAAGTATGCTGGTTCCACCAATCGAGTAATACATCATAATCGCAAAGCCTGTGGCCGCGTTCCCAGTATAATTGTGGTATCACATAGTCGATCCATCCTTTCTGCAACCATAAAAGGATATCAGCATACAGGTCATCATAATTCGTTTGCCCGGCTTTGGTATCACTACCCATGGCATCCTGGCTTTTGTTGCGCCATACGCCAAAAGGACTGATCCCGAATTTCATATGCGGGTTCACGGCCCTTACGATATTATGAATAAGCAGCACAACACTGTCGCAGTTACTTCTTCTCCATACTTCCTTGTTCATTCCCTTGCCATATTTCAGGTAGTCTTTCTGATCGGGAAATTCTTTTCCTGTGATACGATAAGGATAGAAGTAATCATCCATATGTACGCCATCGATCTCATAACGGCTTACCAGGTCCTTTACTACTTTGGCGGTATGTTGCCTTACTTCCGGTAAACCGGGATTGAAATATTTTTTATCACCGTACACCAGAAACCATTCAGGATGTGTTTTGGTGAGATGTGTAGGTGATACAGAAGAGGTGCGCATATTAAATACGGCACGGTAAGGATTCAGCCATGCATGAAACTCCATTCCCCGCTTATGTGTTTCACTGATCATGAATTCGAGTGGGTCATACAAAGGAGCCGGTGCCAGGCCCTGTGTGCCGGTAAGAAATTCGCTCCATGGTTCGTAAGGAGAGGGATACATAGCATCACCTGCCGGCCTTACCTGCACTATCACGGCATTCATACCATTTCGCTGGTGCATATCCAGCAGTTTGATGAATTCTGCTTTCTG
>CBHRAM010000086.1:0-10811 GCA_966076165.1 uncultured Chitinophagaceae bacterium | reverse complement strand
GCATCAAAGGATCCAAACGACTGATCAATCGCCGCCGCTAATTTTCCTTCCGGTTTGGTAGCTGTTCCGGGCTTCATACATTGCCAGAACAGTTCGTGGTTATAATGCCCGCCGGCATTGTTGCGCATTTTGGGAGAGTATTTGGAAATATTGTGCAATACATCTTCCAGCTTAGCACTATTGGTATCTACTTTTTCTGCGGCACAGGCATCTGAAAGATTCTTTGCATACGTAGCGGCATGTTTGCTGTAATGGATCTCCATCGTCATGGCATCGATCACAGGCTCCAGGCCTTTGTAATCGTACGGTAAAGCTTGTTGGCTGAAAGGATTGCCAGCATAAGAAGAACCGGCTTCTGCCCATGAAGGAAGAACGGTTAATGCAATACCGGCGGCAACACCTGTGCCGGTGGTTTTTATAAAACTGCGGCGGCCTTGGTTATGGTTTGACATACAATAAAGGGTTTAGGATGATTTGTTTGTGAACTTAAAATTAGCCAAAAAGTTCCGCAACTGTTTGAAAGATCTGTAATAGAACTCCTGGTTAAACAGCTGAGAATCACGCATGGCTTTATAAATCAGGAAAGCGCCTATCGGGATCAATATAAACGTGGATAGCCACATACCTTCCAGCGGGCTTACTGAATTTGATTTCACAAATTTCTCGCCAAAAGTGTTGAAGAGGTGAAAGATCACAAAAAAGATAATGGCAAAAACCAGCGGTGTGCCCAATCCACCCTTACGAATGATCGAACCCAATGGGGCACCGATCAGGAACAATACCAGGCAGGCGGCCGATAAAGTAAATTTCCGATGCCATTCTATCTCGTGCAGCCTGAGCGATTTGGCCCGCTCCTCATAATCGGCTGCGAGTACTTTTATATTCCCTTTGATACTGTTGATCTGGCCAATGGCTGCATCTGTAATAGCCTGTCTTGCACTATCAGGTATCAGTTTATCAAAGCGGGTAACCCGCTTAAAATCACAGGCAGTATCAATACTTACCCAACCTGTATCAATATATCTTGAAAAACGAACATAGGGTGCGATCTCTCTCTGTGATTTGCGCAGATAAAAAGTGTCAATATTATGAAGCGAATCGATGGTCTCGTTCAGTTGGCGGATACTCAGCATTTTGGGGTCATAAAAAGCACTGTCGCCCGATTCTTTCAGTTGAAAGCTCTTCAGGTCAAACACTTTTTTGTATTCCTTAAAACCCATTCTGGTAAACTGTGTATTGGTAGTACCCCGGCCGCCTTTTTCTTCGTAGCGCCAGCCATTCTGTAAAGTAAACTCCAGGAATTTTTTATCCTTGGTAAGCCGCATCACACCCTGTTCGGCCATCATCATATTATCCTGCAGCAGATTACCCTTTTCAAAGATCACTACGTTATGGATGATGCTGTCGTTCTTTTCTTTTTTGCCCAGCTTGATCACATAGCCACCGATCTTATCATAAAAGATCCCTTCCTTAATATCAAAAGCCGGTTTGGCCACAATGATATCATACTTTAATGCCGATAATTTTTTCTGGGTTACCGGAATAATGTTATTGGCAAACAGAAAAGCCAGCCCGCTTAAAAAAAGTGTTACAATGGTAAGCGGCCGCATAAAACGGAGCAATGGAATACCGGCAGCTTTGATGGCCACCAGTTCAAAACTTTCACCCAGGTTACCAAAGGTCATGATAGAAGAGAACAACAATGCCAGTGGTAAGGCGATCGGCACCCATGATAAAGATACCAGCCCGATCAATTTTAAGATGGTAAACAGATCCAGCCCCTTTCCTACAAGGTCATCAATGTATAACCAGAAGAACTGCATTACCAGCACAAAGAGGGAGATGATAAATGCCGCAATAAAAGGCCCGATAAACGAACGGATGATAAGTATGTCGAGTTTTTTTATCAAGGGATCCTTTCTTAATATTGTTGGATGAGCCCTGCAAAACTAATGCTTTCTCCAAAGGAACTCGAATTGGTGAACGATCCGGGATGGATTTTAACAAAGAATGCCATCATTGAAAAAGTATACGGGCTCTTTGGTGAGCTGAGTGGGTCATACGGGGAATTACTTAGGGAAACTGATCTTATCGAAAATGGAAATGCCGGTTTCCGTTCCCCCAAAATTGCCAGGGGCGAGCAATATGAGAACCTGCCCTGGGTAATGCTCGATCATCCCCGCTGTTTTGACGGCGAAAATGTATTGGCCATCCGTAGCTTTTTCTGGTGGGGAAACTTTTGCAGTATCAGCCTCTTATTATCGGGTAGTTACCGGAAAAAATATGAAGCAGCTGTTCAACGGTATTTTTTCACAAAGGAAGATGGTCCAAAGAATCATGAGAACTGGTTCATTTGTGTAAATGATGATCCCTGGCAACATCATTTCCGGGAAGATAACTATCAACCAATGCCCGAATGGACGGCCCCGTCCTTTGACAGCCTGCCTTTTATCAAACTGGGCAAAAAAATATCACTACAGGAATGGGATAACCTGAATGAATTCTTTGAAGAAAATTATTCGGAGATACTGAAAATGCTTACAGCAGGCTGATTACTAAGCACTGCCCAATCTGTGAAAAAGATCTTTGATCTGGTATTGCCATAGCTGGCTCTGATCTTTCACTTCATTTTTTTCTGCAAAATCTTTGATCACCAGAATGGTCTGGTTGGAGATCTCTGTTTTCTCAATCCTGAATTCGAAATATTCGTTCTTCTCGGTATGCAGCCAATGGTAGCGGATAAATTTATCTTCTTCCTTATCTAATACTTCTGCTTTATCGGGAGTACCACCTCCCCATGAAAAACTGTACACATTTTCCCATTCATCTACTTTATCTGCAAACCATTCCTGTAAACCTGCGGGAGTGGCTAAGAACTCGAATAAAATACCTGGCGAACAGCGAACCGGAAATTCCAACGTAAATAGTTGCTTCTTACTCATTACAATCTCTTTAACCTACAATCTATCGTAGGTGTGCAATAATATTAAATAATCCCTCGCTTCCAAATGTTTTTTTAAGGTTAGGGGCCGATTCAAAGCCTTTGGAAAGATTTCAATTATCGGGTCTGTTGTAAGGCGTTGTATTTCAATAATTTGTGAAAAATATATTTTTTGATAAGTTTTGAAAAAATGTTAAATTGCTTAACAACTGACCCCGTGACGCCCGATTCGGTCCCCCTCCATACAAACTAGGTTTCATACCAATACTAACATACAAACAAAACCTGCTTTATTATGAGTATGCGTCAACTCAAAATAACAAAGTCGATCACTAACCGTGAATCGCAAAGCCTAGAAAAATACCTGCAGGAGATCGGCAAAGTAGACCTGATCAGTCCGGAAGAAGAAGTGGCTTTGGCGATGCGCATTCGTCAGGGCGACCAGGCATCGCTTGACCGTTTGGTGAAATCCAATCTCCGTTTTGTGGTATCTGTTGCCAAACAATACCAGAACCAGGGCCTTACCCTGCCCGATCTGATCAATGAGGGCAATTTAGGGCTGATCAAAGCAGCGCTTCGCTTTGATGAAACAAGGGGCTTCAAATTCATCTCCTATGCCGTATGGTGGATCCGCCAGAGTATCCTGCAATCATTGGCGGAGCAGAGCCGGATCGTGCGGTTGCCGTTGAATAAAGTAGGACTAACCAACCGCATCAGTAAAGCCTATCAGCAGTTAGAGCAGGAGTTTGAGCGCGAGCCCACACCTGAAGAACTGGCGGATGTACTGGATATCAGTATTGAAGAAGTAACGGCCACTATGAGTGTTGGTTTCCGCCATGTAAGTATGGACACTCCTCTCTCAGAAGGCGAAGACGGCACACTCATGGACCTCATGGAAAACCCCAATGCCGAAAGCACCGACGAAAAACTGGTTCACCACGAATCGCTCAGGATGGAGATAGAACGCAGCCTCCGCACCCTTACCGAGCGCCAGAAAGATGTGGTATGCTATTTCTTCGGAATCGGTGTGGACCACCCACTCAGCCTCGAAGATATTGGCGAAAGGTTCCATCTTACCCGCGAAAGGGTGCGTCAGATCAAGGATAAAGCGATCACAAAGCTCAGATCTACGAATAGATCCAAGCATCTCAAATTTTACCTCGGATAACCGTCTTTAACTGCGCCTTTGCGCCTCTGCGTGGATTTATCTTCCCGCAAAACCGCAATTTGCTTCCGGGTATTCGTTCATAGAATTTATATTTGCAATCCCTTAGTGGATATAGCTTCGGTTATATTCACTTTTTATTTGTGTATACCTGAAACCCGTGTATTATGTTTAACTCGCTCAGTGAGAAGCTCGAATCAGCCTTTAAGAACCTCAAAGGCGAAGCGCGTATTAACGACCTCAATATTGCCAATACGGTAAAAGATATCCGCCGTGCATTGATCGATGCCGACGTCAATTTTAAGATCGCCAAAGAATTTACCGATAAGGTTCGTGAGAAAGCTACCGGAGAAAAAGTACTCAATGCGATCAGTCCCGGCCAGTTAATGGTAAAGATCGTTCAGGATGAACTGACCGAACTGATGGGTGGAACCGAAGCCCAGTTCAATATCAGCGGCAATCCTGCGATCATCCTGATTGCAGGTTTACAGGGTAGTGGTAAAACCACTTTTACCGGTAAACTCGCCAATTACCTCAAAACCAAAAAAGGTAAATCGGTCTTATTGGTGGCGGCAGATATCTATCGTCCGGCTGCGATCGACCAGTTAACCGTTCTGGCCGAACAGGTGGGTGTGGATGTGTATAGTGAAAGAGAGAACAAGAATGCTGTAGAGATCGCACAGAATGCGATCAAAGAAGCCAAATCAAAGAATAAGAATGTGATCATCATCGATACTGCGGGCCGTTTGGCGGTGGATGAAGTGATGATGACCGAGGTTGCCAATATCAAAGCAGCGGTAAGTCCCGCAGAGATCCTGTTTGTAGTGGATTCCATGACCGGCCAGGATGCCGTGAACACGGCAAAAGCCTTCAACGACAGGCTCGATTTTACCGGTGTGGTTTTAACCAAACTGGATGGTGATACAAGAGGGGGAGCGGCTTTATCTATCAAATACACCGTAAACAAACCCATCAAGTTTGTAAGCAGTGGCGAGAAGATGGATACACTGGATGTGTTCTATCCGGATCGTATGGCGCAGCGGATCCTGGGGATGGGAGATATCACCAGCTTGGTAGAAAAAGCACAGGCACAGTATGATGAGGCCGAAGCAAAAAAACTGGAGAAAAAGATCCGTAAGAACCAATTCGATTTTCAGGATTTTATGGACCAGTTACAGCAGATCAAAAAAATGGGTAACCTGAAAGACCTGATGGGAATGATACCCGGTGTAGGAAAAGCCATGAAAGATGTTGAGATCAAGGACGATGCTTTCAAAGGTATTGAAGCAATGATCAGTTCTATGACACCTTTTGAAAGAGCCAACCCGGATTCATTAACCCCTTCCCGTAAAGCCCGTATCGCCAAAGGAAGCGGAAAAGATATGGCCGAAGTAAATGCCTTTATGAAACAGTTCGACCAGATGAAATCGATGATGAAGATGATGAACAATATGCCGATGGGAGGAAGATTTCCGGGGATGAAACGGTAGGGAATATTGAATATTGAACAAGGAATTTTGAATGTTGAAGTAAGCGATCAGTTGTTGGAATTGAACAGAAGAACAAGGAACAGAAGAGCAATAGAACAGATGAACGGAGGTTCGGTTCGTTGTAAACCGTTCATCTGTTCTTCTGTTAAAACCCGGTTTTCCCGCCAAAACTCACCCCCAATTCATTCCTAAACCCCTGAAAAGCAGCATTTATAACAATTCCTTTACATACAAACTTGGAAAAACTCAATTTTCCCATTAGTTTTGCCCTCCCGCTATTCTTAGTGGGATTAACCAAATTCCTAACGTTAAATTTCTATTTAACATGGCAGTAAAAATGCGTTTACAGCGCCACGGAAGCAAAAAACGTCCTTTCTACTTTATTGTAGTGGCCGATGCACGTGCGCCAAGAGATGGTAAGTTCATCCAGAAAGTTGGAACTTACAACCCGCTTACAGTACCAGCAACTATCCAGTTAGACCGTCAAAAGGCACTGGAGTGGCTGAACAAAGGTGCTCAACCCACCGATACTGTACGCCGAATTCTCTCTTTCAAGGGAGTATTGTACCTGAAACACCTGTTAAGAGGTGTCAATCTGGGATTGTTTGACCAGGCCGCAGCTATGACCAAATTCCAGGCATGGCATGAAGAGCACGAAGCTAACATTACCCGTCGTTCAAGTGAGCACAGAAACACTCAAAGAGCTAAGAAAGCCTATGTTCCGGTTGTAAAAAAAGTGGAAACTAAGCAGGAAGAAGCTTCTGAAGGTGCAGCAGAACCTGCGGCTGAAGCTTAGTAGAACGGCTGACAATATTCTGATCACAAATCCCGAAATGAAAGTTTCGGGATTTTTTTATGTGCGGTGATTGTGTCTGGTCGCAGTGATTGTGTCCCCACAATCACACTACTCATCAACAAAGAATAACTAATTGTAATTTGCACCCAATGAACGAATACATCCACATAGGCCGCATGGTGGCATCCTTTGGTTTAAAAGGAGAGCTGATCCTCAAACATGCATTGGGCAAGAAAACCATGCTGAAAGGAATAGAAGCTGTTTTTATAGAAATGAATAAAGGGTCCTACCTCCCTTATTTTGTAGAAAGCTCCAAGGCAAAGGATCATGAAGAGACCTATGTAAAGCTGGAAGGTATTGATACACGTGAATCAGCCAACCGGATCACCACAAAAAATGTATGGTTACTCGATACGGATTTTCGAAAGATCGCAGATAAGACCTCACCCATTTCCTTATTAGGTTATCAATTGATCAGTGAAGAAGACGGTAACCTCGGCCCGATAGAAGAAGTGATCGAACAGCCACACCAGGTTTTATTGCGCATCAGCCTTGAGGGTAAAGAAGCCCTGATCCCCCTGCACTCCGAAACCCTTGATGGCATTGATCATAAAAAGAAAGAAGTACATGTAACCCTGCCGGATGGATTATTGGATATCTATCGATAAACTCATTACTGCATGCCCATCTCAGATAAAATTTTTGAATACAGCATCAAGGTGCAACCGGAACATATCGATGAACTGAACCACGTGAACAATGTAGTGTATGTACAATTCATGCAGGAAGTGGCTGATAAACACTGGAAGCATTTTGTTCCCAAAGAACTCAACGATGGGGTAATATGGGTGGTACGCAGACATGAGATAGATTATTTGAATCAGGCTTTGTTAGGAGATGAATTATTGATCCGTACCTGGACCGGCGAACATTCCACCGTAACCTGGGACAGGCACTACGAGATCATCCGTGTTTCCGATCAGAAAAAGATCATTACAGCAAAAAGTATTTGGGTATTACTCGATAAACACACAGGCCGGCCAAAACGTATTGACGAAACGGTGTTAAATATTTTTGATTAGCGAATTAGCGGATGGCGGATCAGCGAATTAATTCACACTGTTATATAGACCTACCGGTTTCCCAATCCGCCATCAGCCAATCCGCTAATCCGTTAATTGCATCTGCAATACTACCAGATCAAAAGGTTCGATCGATTCAAGCGAAACACCCGCCTGCAACAACGCTCTCTCTGCCTGTAAAACATGCCGGTAATTATGTGAGATCAGGAACAGAAAGGTGTCACCGAGTTTTAGTTTGATGAATTTTGCAATGGATATCGGGATCCTTGTTTTATTCAGGTCAATGGTTTTTGCTTTTTGTAAAAGCGTGAGCAGTTTTTCCTGCTGCTCAATAAATTCTGCGATCACCGGGTAACTGTCATCATTGGTTTGCGGCGAATGATCTTTTGGAGAACTCATTTTTTTTGCCGGTTGCCCATCTGTTTTGGTAAGCATCATTTCAGTGAAATAATTTCCCAACAACCCCGCTTTGAATTGTTTAGAAGGCTGGTGCTGCTGCTTGAAAGCTTCCTCTATAGCTTTTTCTATTTGTGGCAAATAGTAACGGCCATAACTGTTCAGGTGCATCAGGCATTGGTTGGCACTCCATTTTTCAGGTGCAGGCTTATGGGCAAATTTGTGATGAGGCAGCATCTGCCATTCGCTTACAGCCTTATTCAGAAAGTTTTCTGTTTGCTCAGAAAGAGCGTTCAATAATTTTTTAGAAAAATAAACTGGCATATCATTTTGTTTTGTTCCACAAAGCTGGGCTAATAAAAAAGGATAAATCTTGGTGCACACCAAGATTTTTTACATAAGGATCAATAGACTCTTACAGTAGCCAAAAGCTTGCTAAACGTTGTTGCATCGATGCCTAAATAGGATGCCAGGTATTTATGAGGTATGAGGGTCAACACATGCGGACTTCTTTTCAAAAGCGTCCTGAATTTCTGTTCTGCTGAAAAGCATTGCAATTCTATCTGTCTTTCCAGCGCCCCGGCCAAAGTGTAATTGGTGGCTTTACGGATCAGTTTCTCAAAATTATGATAACGGTCTGTCAGCTCCTGGATCTGCTGATACGTGGTACGTATGAACTCACTTTTGGTGAGTGTTTCCAGAAAATACCGGGATGGCTGTTGTAATAAAAAAGAATCCGCCACACCGGAAAAAGAATAGGGGTACATAAAAACAATGGTGGCTTCCTTTTCATCATCGCCCAGGTAAAAAGCGCGCTGCACACCTTCGGTAACAAAGTATAGGTATTTCTCTGTATCTCCTGCTGCAGTTAAGATCGTTTTCCTTTTGGCGGAGAAGGGTTGCCAGATAGCGGCAAAATCATCCCATTCCTGTTCACTTAAAGGGTGAATAGGTGCAATGAATCGCTGTAATTGTACCAATGCTTCCTGTGTATCGAGCAAGTTTATCTTTTTTGTAAGATCCTGTTAACCGCTGCTTCCAGAACGGCATCCTTTTTTTCTTTCAGGTCCTTTGCAGTAGGGATAACCGTAATATCGGGTATCACCGGGTCAAAGTTTTTTTCATCACCGTCAGCACGTGTAAACATCTTGGTAGAAGCTCTGGCAATGATCAGGCTATTGGGTAACATGAAATTAAACATTTCACCAAAATCATTGCCCGATTCTCCGGTAGGCTCGCCCATGAGCGTAGCAAGATGGTAACTTTTGATGCCATCTGCCAGCATATTGGCACTCGAAAAAGTATTGGGGCCAATCAATACGATCACTTCGCCATTAAAATGAGGCTCGTTTTTCTGAGGGGTATCCAGCTTTGTATTCACAAAACTGTACATCTCACCGTTTTTCTGGGAATGATAGAAATTATCTTCTCCCTGGTTATTGCTCTTCTTTTGTTTATTGAGGAAAGCTTTATAATGTTCACTGATCTTCCATTTCATACCACCGGCAAATTTGTAAGGCGTTGTGGTGAAATAGCCCACCAATGCATTACCCCAGCCGGAATTGCCACCGCCATTTTGCCTGAGGTCAATGATCAACCCTTTTGCCTCTGTCTCTTTCAGTTTGGTAAAACTCTTCTTTAAAAAATCTGTAAATGGATTGGCGGAAGAACTGGACATACTCCGGTAATTCATATACCCGATATTATTCTGCAACAGGGTAAAGCTATAAGGTTCAGCGGATGGTGCTGCGGCTGTCAATACTTTATTGATACTGTCGGCCTGTTGTTTACTGTAACCCTCCGTAGTAAAAGAAACCTTTCGTCCGTCTTCTGTAACGGCATCTATTGTAAAGGGACTTTTGATATTGTGAAAGAACAGGAGTTTGCGTACATAGGTATTGATCTGTTGTTTGCGCCAGACTTCCAGGCCGCCATAATATTCTCTGAATTGCCTGTTAAGTTCAGTAACGGATAGCCCGTTCACGGTTAGGATCCTGGCATTCACCCCCAATTTTTGTGCGGCACTGATATCGCGGTCAACTACCCAGGCATCTGTTTCTGTTTTCTGCAGCAGAAACGGAAAGCGAAGACAGTTGGAATACAGACTGTCTGTTATACTGCTCGATGGCAAACCAATATGTCCTTCGTTCAAAGAAGCAGCTAATTTACCTATAAGCAGCACTGCGTCGGTTTGTGTGATACTGTCTTTGATTGCTGATAAAAGATCCTGCTCCAGTTTCTCCAACGCCTCTTTGCTGATAGCATGATAAAGGTTCACATGTGATTCTTCCATTACTGTATGCCAGAAACGGATATCCTCTTTCATCTGTTCTTTGGATATTTTTTTGAAAGCAAAAGCCGGGTCAGGGTCTTTCGCATACACAATTCCGTTTTGTGCAATACTGCTGGTCAATAAGAACAGCCCGGTGATCAGTAAAACAAGTTTCATCAGGGTGGTTTGTAATTGCCAAAAATAATCTGTTGGACAGAAAAAGCCAATCAAAGCAGGCCCTGATTGATAAGAGGACAATCCGTGAATCTTTTTTAACTTTCCGCACGGATGAACGGCCCTCAACGTTATATTGCCCATTTTGATCTCGACTCATTTTTTGTGAGTGTGGAGATGCTGCACGACCCCTCCCTGCGCGGCAAAGCAGTGATTGTGGGTGGTTCAAAAGACAGGGGTGTGGTAACTACCTGCAGTTATGAAGCCAGAAAATTTGGGGTGCATAGTGCGATGCCGATGAAAAAAGCAATGCAGTTATGTCCGCACGCAATTTTGGTTAGGGGCACACGTGGGGAGTATAGCCGCTATTCACGTTGGGTAACGGATATTATCGCTGCCAAAGCACCTTTGTTTGAAAAAGCCTCTATCGATGAATTTTATATCGACCTCACCGGCATGGACAAATTCTTTGATCCCTTTCAATGGACGATCGAC
>CBHRAM010000085.1:0-10973 GCA_966076165.1 uncultured Chitinophagaceae bacterium | reverse complement strand
ACAGATAAGACCATTGCTGTTATTTCTGTAGATCCTTCCAAGAAAAAAACAGGTGGCGCCTTGTTGGGCGACAGGATCCGGATGAATGCTATCTCACATGTTCGTGCCTATATGCGAAGCCTGGCAACACGCGACGATAATACAGCGCTGAGTGCTCACGTACAGGAAGCGATTGATATCTGCAAAGCAACCGGTTTTGATTTTATAATACTGGAATCAGCCGGGGTAGGACAAAGTGATGCATCTATCCTGGATTATTGCGATGTGAGTTTATATGTGATGACACCCGAGTATGGGGCCGCATCACAATTGGAAAAAATAAATATGCTGGACTATGCAGATGTTGTCTGCATCAACAAGTTTGACAAAGCCGGTGCATTGGATGCATTGCATGATGTACGCAAACAATTCAAACGAAATCATAATCTATGGGATGCGAAAGATGAAGAACTACCCATTGTAGGAACGATCGCTGCCCAGTTTAATGATGCAGGTGTAAATGAATTATTCGAAAGGATCTTTGAAGTAATTGAAGAAAAATGCAAAGTCGTTTTTTCTGCAGATACGGCATTACATACCAAAGAAGGCCGGGATATTTCTACTACTACTAAATCGCAGATCATTCCACCGAAACGTGTCCGCTATTTATCAGAGATCGCAGAAACCAACAGGGGCTATGATAACTGGGTGAATGAGCAGGCTGCTGTGGCTACAAGGCTTTACCAGATCGAAGGTGTGATGGATTCTTTTCAATCAGATCCAGCTTTGCGAAGCAGAGAGGGCAGGGGTGAATTAACCCTGGTAGACATGAAGGATCATTTCGAAAAACAGCTTCATCCCGAATGTAAAAAACTGATCGCAGAATGGCCCGCATTGATCAAAAAATATACTGCTGATTATTTTGAATATGAAGTCCGCGGTAAGACGATCAAACAACCACTGACCGTAAAATCGCTTAGTGGAACCAGGATCCCGAAAGTTGTATTGCCAAGATTTAAAGACTGGGGCGATATACTTCGCTGGCAATTGCAGGAAAATGTACCGGGCGAATTTCCTTACACCGGTGGTGTGTTTGAATTGAAAAGAAAAGGAGAAGATCCAACCAGGATGTTTGCGGGTGAAGGCGGCCCGGAAAGAACCAATAAACGGTTTCACTATGTATCAATAGGCCAGCCGGCGATTAGGCTGTCTACGGCTTTTGACAGTGTTACCTTATATGGTGAGGACCCTGATCATCGGCCGGATATATTTGGTAAAGTAGGAAACAGTGGCGTTAGTGTGGCCACACTGGATGATGCCAAAAAACTCTACAGTGGTTTTGATCTCTGCGATCCGAAAACATCGGTGAGTATGACGATCAACGGCCCTGCTCCTATGCTACTTGCTTTCTTTATGAATGCAGCGATTGACCAGGAATGTGAAAAATGGATAGAAGCCAATGATAAATGGCCGGAAGTTGAGGCTTACATACAACAAAAATTTTCGCATCTTCCTAAGCCGATCTACTATAACCCTGCATTACCCGAACGTTTGCCCGAAGGGAACAATGGATTAGGCTTGCGCTTGCTAGGAATTAGCGGTGACGAAGTATTGCCCGCTGATGTATATGAAAAAATTAAAGCAGAAGCCCTGTCACAGGTGCGCGGAACCGTTCAGGCAGATATTTTAAAGGAAGACCAGGCCCAGAACACCTGTATTTTCTCAACGGAATTTGCTTTAAAATTAATGGGTGATGTACAGGCTTATTTCATTGAACAGAAAGTGCGCAATTTTTATAGTGTAAGTATCAGCGGTTATCATATTGCTGAAGCCGGTGCTAACCCCATCACACAACTGGCCTTTACTTTATCCAATGGCTTTACCTATGTTGAATATTACCTGAGCCGTGGAATGCATATTGACGATTTTGCCCCCAATTTATCTTTCTTCTTCAGTAACGGAATGGATCCTGAATATAGTGTGATCGGCCGCGTGGCACGCCGTATCTGGGCCAAAGCGATGAAGTATAAATACAAAGGGAATGACCGTTCTCAAAAACTGAAATACCATATACAAACCAGTGGCCGCAGTTTGCATGCGCAGGAAATCGATTTTAATGATATCCGTACCACACTCCAGGCTTTGTATGCGATCTATGATAACTGTAACAGCCTGCATACACATGCTTACGATGAAGCCATTACCACACCTACCGAAGAAAGTGTGCGCAGGGCCATGGCTATTCAATTGATTATTAACCGGGAGCTGGGTACTGCGATCACAGAAAATTTTATACAGGGGAGTTTTGCCCTCGAAGAGTTGACCGACCTAGTGGAAGAGGCGGTTTTAGCAGAGTTTGACCGGATTACAGACCGGGGTGGTGTACTCGGTGCCATGGAACGCATGTATCAGCGGAATAAGATCCAGGAAGAAAGCCTGTATTACGAAACACTCAAGCACACCGGAGAATTGCCTTTGATCGGCGTAAACACCTTCCTCAATAAAAAAGGGAGCCCCACCATACTCCCGGGCGAAGTGATCCGCAGCACCACCGAAGAAAAAGAACAACAGATTCAGAACCTGCAGTCATTCCAGAAACGAAATGAACAGCGGAGCGGTAAAGCCCTTCAGAAACTAAAACAGGCAGCTATTAATAATGATAACCTGTTCAACGAGCTGATGGAATGTGTGAAATATTGCTCTCTCGGACAGATCACAAGGGCCTTGTATGAGGTGGGCGGACAATACCGGAGAAATATGTAATCCAGATTTTGCTTATCTTAACGCCTGTTTTATAAAAGTGAGATCAATATGCCTGCTCAAAAAATTATCGGGAGTCTTATCTGTTTTTTTTGTGGAATGGGATTCTTATCTGCCCAGATCATCCCTGTTTCTGTTCCTGCAAGGAAGATAGATACAACCATTAAAGTTGGAAGGACGGGGTATCGCCTCAACTGTTATAATAAAAGCCCGGAAAAAAATTCAGTTACCATTTCCCCTCAGGGATTTGATAAAGATGTTCGGGAGTTCTCTTTTGATGTAAAAGGAAGGATCACCAAAGCGGAAGTTGATGATATTAACCGCGATGGCTTTCCCGACCTGGTTTTTTATGTTTTTTCCAATGATTCCATTCCAAAAGGCAATGTGATCGCGATCAGTTCTGAAAAAAATGAAACCGTATCGCCTATTATCTTCCCGGATATTTTTGATGACCCCAAAGCAAGGGTTGGCTATAAGGGTAATGATGTTTTCTTCCTGATGGAAGGTTATCTGGTTCGCCGCTTTCCGGTTTACCCGGTTGAGGGCGCACCCGCTGCGGCAAGTACCGGAAACCTGATCCGGCAAATTACCTACACGATCGTGCCCGGTGAAAGAGGAAGGGCCAGTTTTAAACCCATGCGTACCTATGATTTCGTAAAACAATAAACCGGGCTGTCTTGTTTGAAAAAACAGCTTCTCTATTAATTAATTCTTTCCCCTGAATTTTCAACGGGTTCATTTGTATCTTTAAGCTCCTATAAACGATACATATGAAAAAAGCAGTATCCTTACTGATGTTACTTGCCATTTCTGCAGGTGCATTTTCCCAAACAGTAAAAGAACTTGAATCAAAGAAAGTAACCCTTAGCAATGGCTGGAGCCTGACTCCTGTTGGCCGTAGTTTTCCTTTGGGCGACCTGCCCCTGAATATTGCTGTCAGCAAATCTCAGAAATTAATGGCGGTTACCAATAATGGTCAGAGTGTACAGAGTATCCAGCTGATCGATCCTGCTACAGAAAGAGTACTCGATAATGTGATCATACCAAAAAGCTGGTACGGACTTCAATTCAGTGGCGATGAAAAAACCCTGTATGCCTCCGGTGGAAATGATAACTGGATCTCGGAATATAGTGTTGAAAATAAAAAACTGATCTTAAAAGACAGTATCATTCTCGGCAAAAAATGGCCCAACAGGTTATCACCTACCGGCATTGCATTGGATGATGTCAAACAGGTCCTGTATGTGGTCACCAAAGACAATAATTCACTTTATATAGTAGATCTGAAGACCAAAAAAGCAGACCAGCAGATAGCATTGGGCGGAGAAGCGTATGGTTGTGTATTATCACCTGACCAGAAAGAACTCTATATCAGTTGCTGGGGTTGCGATAAAGTGTATGTGTTTGATACCGAGAAAAAAAATATTGTATCCGAAATACCCGTGGGAGATAATCCCAATGAATTATGTTTATCAAAAAATGGCAAATATTTATTCGTAGCCAATTCAAATGATAATTCTGTATCCATTATCAGCACACAACAAAGGAAAGTGGTGGAAAACCTCAATGCCGCTTTATATCCGGATGCACCAAATGGATCTACCACGAACGGCCTTGCCTTGAGTAAGGATGAGAAGACCTTGTACATTGCCAATGCCGATAATAACTGTCTCTCGGTTTTTGATGTATCTGTACCAGGAAAAAGTAAAAGCAAAGGATTTATTCCTGTTGGTTGGTATCCCACCAATATCAAAGTGATTGGTAAAAAAGTATTCGTAGCAAACGGAAAGGGGTTTTCAAGTATGGCCAATCCTTATGGTCCTAATCCTTTTGGCAATAACCAGGAAGTGATCTATCAGAAAGGTGACCCGAATATTCCCAAAAATGTACAATATATCGCCGGGCTTTTTAAAGGAACGATGAGTGTGTTTGAAGAACCTACAGGACAACAACTGGGTGAGTACTCAAAACTTGTTTATCGGAATACACCATATACCAAACTAAAAGAACAAACAGCTTTGGGTGAAGCCGGTAACCCTATCCCACGAAAAGTGGGAGAGCAGGGGCCGATCAAATACGTTTTTTATGTGATCAAAGAAAACAGGACCTACGATCAGGTACTGGGTGATATGAAAGAAGGAAACGGAGATCCAAAATTGGTTTTATTTGGAGAAAAAGTAACTCCTAATCAACATGCATTAGCCAAAGAGTTTGTGCTGCTGGATAATTTTTATGTAGATGGAGAAGTAAGTGCCGACGGTCATAACTGGACCACAGGAGCTTATGCTACGGACTATCTGGAAAAGAACTGGGTAACCAGTTATGGTGGAAGAGGCGGCGTTTATGATGGTGAAGGAAACCGCGCCGTGGCCAATAACAAAGGTGGTTTTATCTGGGATCATTGCAAACGTGCCGGTGTAACGTATCGTACCTATGGTGAGTTTGCCGATAATGGAAAACCCAATATCCCTGTTTTAAAGGATCATCTCTGTCCGTATTTTACCGGTTTTGATGGAAAGATAGCAGACACCACCCGTTTTGCTCAATGGAAGCGCGAGTTTGATTCTTTATATGCCCTCAATGCTGTTCCCCGGTTTAACAGCGTGAGATTCGGAAACGATCATACAGAAGGATTACGTAAAGGAAGGCCAACGCCTTATGCACATGTGGCAGACAATGATCTTGCAGTAGGTATGTTTGTTGAATACCTGAGTAAAAGCCCGATATGGAAAGAAACCGCCATTTTCATTGTTGAAGATGATGCACAAAACGGAGCAGACCATGTAGATGCACACAGAAGCCCTGCTTACCTGGCCGGTGGTTTTGTGAAACGTGGATTTGTGGATCATACAATGTATTCTACTTCTTCCATGCTGCGTACAATAGAGCTGATATTAGGCATTGGCCCCATGAGCCAATATGATGCCGCGGCACAACCCATGTGGCGCAGTTTCAGTAATACACCTAACCTGAATGGTTTTACGGCGCGGGCTGCAAAAGTTGATCTTAAAGAGAAGAATACCGCAATGAATGAATGGCAACGCCGTTCTGAAAAATTCAATTTGGCAAAAGAAGATGCTGTTCCCGATCTGGAATTCAATATAGTATTATGGCATGGTTTGAAAGGATCCGATGTGCCATTCCCCGGACCCAAACGTGCGGCATTTTTTAAGCCAATCAAGAAAGCAGATAAAGACGGCGATTAAACCTATCGACCGGATGTGATCACAACTTTGGTGACAATCTTTTCAGTACCATCATCATCTCTTACCACAATGAGATAGATGCCGCTGGAAATTTTGTCACCTTTGTAATTACGGCCATCCCATATTGCCTGCCCACCCAACGCCCTGGTTTGATAGACAAGCCTTCCGTTTAATTCGGTTATTTTAACAAGCGCATTATTTACCAAACCACGGATGGCAATCGTGCCGTTATATCCCGGAGGGACCGGGTTCGGGAAAACAAGCACATGTTCATTTTTCTTTCCTCCTTCTGTAGCCGTACTTCTGAAACTGCAAATACCTTTAAAAGTGGATATAAACACTTCACCGGTGGCCGGATCTACAGCCATTCGTTTAACATCATTACTCAACAAAGGGCTGTTATCTTCTGTAAAGCGATAAATAATATTGTTCCCATCAGGAGAGATCAGCCAAACCCCATTCTTTGTGCCAATCCATTTTCTGTCGGCACCATCTACGGCCATGCATTGTACCACTTCATCTTTGAATAATAACCCTGCAAAGCGGTCCTGTTGTACAATCGGCAACAAAGCATCACAACTCTGCGAACCAAATACATCGCCGGTACATTGAATGATGCCAATGCCTTTATCTGTTCCTACCCAGATAAACCCATTTTTATCTTTCAATAAACTCAATACGGTATTACTCGGAAGATTACCATTCCCGCTTCCCTGCCTGTAAAACTTCCATTTGTCATCGGTAAGATTATCAATGCTTTGTCCATAATTAAAACAAAATACACCGTTATCTTTTGGGCTAACGATCCATAACTGGTTATGATCATCCACCAATAACTGGCTTACGGCATTTTCAACATGTGTGAAAGGAATAGAAAATGCCTTCCATGTACCATCGGGTTTGCGAACATGCAGGTTTTGGGCAGCACCATAATTACTTACCCATAAATTATTGTTCTGATCAAATGCCAGCCCGCTAACACGATAACTGCCCGGGTCACCAATCGCCGGTTGCAGACTACTGTTGCTTTTCTTATATATTTTAGGTTGGGAGCCCTCTGCAAAATTTACCAACCCGCCACCAAAACTTCCTGCCCATAAACTGCCATTTTCAGGGTCTGTTGCTACTGTGATGAAGTCTAGTACGGAATCAAGTACGGGAAGATTATTATACCCTTTGTAGCTCCAAACATCCTCTTTATACGAGTATACCCCATTTCGGTTGTATTGATAGTTCCAGGCATTATTCACACTTCCGGCTGCGGCATAAAGGCTTTGATCTTTTATGATCATTTCTCCATCTGCTGTTCCCGGAGGGCCATTCGGGATAAAGCGCTCAAAGGAAGAGGTAAATTTCGACAGGCCGCCAAACTGATCAGCTGTCCATATCGCGCCGTTCTCCAGAATGGCAGATCTGGGAAATGAGATCACACCGGCTTGTGAAATCGTTTTTTCAATAACTCCTGAGGTATTCAGCAATAGAACTCTGGCATTACCGGCAGATGTCCGTTGACAGACTAAGAGTTTGTTTTCAGCATAATTTGTGCTTATAATTGGCCAGGAAGCCTCTGCGTATAACAGGCTCCAGGTATTTCCGTTTAAAATAAAAAGAGAGTCGTTTTTTTCGGCAATAATTTTGTTGTTAGTGAATACTATATTTTTAATGGGGCCGGTACCAAGTCCATTCGCGCCACTCAAGGTTTTCCAGTTTGCGTAATTTGAGATGTCGGGCGAACCTGTAGGAACACTTTTCAATCCTTCTTCAGTAGCTGCATAAAACTGTATACCATCCGTTGAAAATCCATTTACTTTCACCTGTCCTCCATTACTGCCAATAAACCAGGTGTCTTTAATTTCATATTTTGAAAGATTAACAACGATGATACCGAGGCCGCTGCACAAATAGGCTAATCCATCTTTACAATAAATATTGTATACTGTTTTATTGCCTGAGATAGCACTTCGTTTTATATCACCGATATTTTTTACGTTCCCGTTCTTTAGCACATCAACATTACTGTTGGAATAAACGGTAACAAGTTGCCGGGTTGTGGCATCCCAGCCAATGCATTGAACACCAATGTCATTTAAACCGGTAACCTTACTGTATCGTTCAACCGTATTGTCTGCATCAATGGAAAAGAGATGTGTATTGGTGGCACAGTAAAGCAGGTCGCCTTTAATGATCTGAATGGTATTCTGGCAATTAAGATGTTCACGCCATTGCCCGATAGGCGGAATAAGATTTTGAGCATTACCCAAACAGGCTGCAAAACAGGATAGAAGGGTAACCAAATACCTCACCAACTTTCTGTTCTTTAAGGTATACGGGTAGATCATGTATGGCTTCAACGGTATTTTATTGTATGTGAAGCATAGTATGAAAGTACAGATAAATCTATTGAATTGAACCGGATCAGATGTTCACAATGCCATTCTTGATTGAAAAGATGGCAAGGCCTACACGGGTTTTTACATCCAGTTTTTTGAAAAGGTTATCGCGGTAGGTATCAATGGTTCTTGGGCTAAGACACATTTCATCTGCAATTTCTTTATAAGTTTTTTCTGTGCAGATCCATTTGAGAAATGTAGTTTCGTTTTCGCTGAGGTTGTTTAGTGCAAAAGCGTCGCCTTCGTAAACTTCTTCGTGGTTAATATAGTGCATGAGTTTGTTGCTCACCAGTTCATTAATGTAGTAGCCACTGTCGCGTATATTTTCCATAGCATCTTTAAACACTTTGGGCTTACTGTCTTTCAGAATATACCCCCTGGCTCCGTTTTTAAGCATGCGGATGATGGCTGTATCATTTTCAAGCATACTTAACACCAGTACCTTGGTTTGCGGCAAATTCGCTTTTATCCAGCTTGATGTTTCATAGCCGTCCATTACCGGCATGGTAATATCGAGTAACACGATATCCGGCGGTGTTTTTCCCTTGATCTTTTCGATAAATTGTTTACCGTTATTGGCTTCAATAGCTACTTTAAATCCGTCAAATGAGTTAATAATAGCCGCCAATCCGGTTCGGAGCAGCTCATGATCATCAACCAAAGCAACAAGGGTCATATCAGAGAGGATTTGGGTTTAATATACAAAGTTATGGTAGTTCCGTTACCGGGTTCACTTTTCACATCTACAATAGCATCAATTGTTTTGGCCCGGTTCACGATGTTTTGCAGGCCAATGCCGGATCGCTCCTTAAGAAGTACGGCAGTATCAAATCCAATACCGTTATCACTGATCCGCAGGGTGGTCGTATCCCCTTCATTTTTGATCTCTATCTCGATCGTATTTGCCATTGCGTGTTTGATAATATTGTTAACGATCTCCTGTATCATCCGATAAAGGATAATATCTGTATTGGGATCCAGGATATGAAAATTATCAGACGCAAGAAATGAAGTCCGGTACTGGCCTGTTTTTTCAATGGAAAGCAGTAATTGCCTGATCGATTCCACAATGCCAATATCATGGATACGGTTTCTCTGCAGATTGTGGCTCAGGTCGCGAAGATCTTTGATGGCTTTTCCGAGCAGGTCATCGGTCTGGTTAAGCTTCTCTTCAGAAACAACAGAGCCGAAGGTATTCAGGTTCAGGCGGGCCAGGCTTAAGATTTGCCCGATATTGTCATGAATTTCCTGACTGATATACGCAAATGCCTGTTCCTGAATTTCTAACTGAGTTTTAAGCAGGGTGCGCTCAAAACGGTTTTTCATCTCTTCTTTTTCTTCCCTATTCTTTCGCTGGCGTCTCAGAAATACAAAAACGATCAATAACAAAAAACTGCCAATTAAAATAAAGAAAACCGAAGCAACTACGATGGAGATGAGTATGTCTTCTTGTGGTTTGGGCATAAATAAAAAGCAATGCAGAATGAACTGTATAAAATTACGTTTAAACTGTTATTTATAATACCGTAAATTCGGATGCCTTCAGCCTGTAAATCATTGTTTCTTAAGTACTCGAATAAAGCATTTATGATTACTGACCCTAGATAAAAGATTAGCAAGCCACTACATATCCAAAAAAAGGGTTGTTTAGAAAGTTGCTGATCAATCTTATCAGGTAAAACAGATTCATAGAAAAAACAGCAACAAAAGATAACAATAAAAAAAGATCCTAAAAGAAAAGTATATGTATTGAATGTCTTATTAAAGCCTTGAATAAGAAGAATATTTAATACCACTGCCAATGTGAAGAATGGCATGAAGTATAAGATGATTTTTTTAAAAAATGGTTTCTTAAAATATGAATAGAATAAGAAGGTATAAAAAAGAAATTCAAAAGTGGTAAAGACATTAAACATCCAATAGTTTCGGATGCCTTTAGATAAATACCATGTACCAATCAGTTCAACAAAAACGGTTATAAACAGAAAAGGGATAAAATACAAAAGTAATTTATCCCTTTTCTGTTTATAAAATACTAATACTAATAGTAAACTAGAAATTTGAAAATAAAGGTGCAATCCAAAACGCATGATTAAGGATAGATACTGCCATGATTTAAAAACTCATCAGTTGATTCATCAATTCCATCACCTCCTCTACGAGAAGAAGGGGCAGGTATTTTATCACCCGTGAAAAATACAGTTAAACGACCGTTGTCTTTGCTGTTTAAAGCAGGAGCATTTTTACCATAAACACCAAAATTCACATAGATCTTAGTAGATCCTTTTGCCTGCAATTTGGCAATAAATTTACTCAATGTTGCTGCATCAAAAACAACGTATTGCGCTTGATCATCATCATCGTATTTTCTATAATAGTTGGACGCCAAAGCTGCAGCATAAGAAGAGGTTACCCCTTCTCCACCACTACCCGCAACCCCAATCAACTGAGTTTGCTCAGAAGAGACAGCAGCTGTTTCCTGGGTAACAGTAGACTGTTCCTTTTGGCAGGCAGCAAAAACCACCATAACTATTACTGCTGTCAGTAATGCGCTATAGATATTTGAAAACTTTTTCATAACAATTTTTTTAGCTTTAAGCAGGTCCAGCCTCATTTACAGGCTATTATATTATCCTGC
>CBHRAM010000084.1:0-10989 GCA_966076165.1 uncultured Chitinophagaceae bacterium | reverse complement strand
AACGCAGAGTGAAAATCGGGTATTTATTAATGATAGGGATCCGGTATACTTTTCCCTGGTAGAACTGCTCATGTGGTGCCCAACGTAATTCGCCGGAGAACTCACTGGTGATCAGCTTGTCAACATTCACCGTAGTTCCGTGCTCTACTTTACTATATACAATCGAACCGGCAGGTTCCTGTTTCCAGTTTTTAAATCCCAATGTATAGGAAAGATGGTTGGGCAGTTCATGTACATAATCCACTTTAAAATTACTGTTGTATAACCAACGATCGTTCTTACCCCGCTTAAATGAAAGGAGGAAATTATCTTCCGACACAAACTGCAGTTCCTGTCCCGGAATTTTTGTATCATGCTGATAGCCCACCCGGATAAAATTCAACGGGTATTCATAGATCGATTTATTATTAAGCGAGTAGGTGCTGCTCAGGAAATATTTCCATCGCTCATCTTTAAAACCATACGCACCATATCCTTCAAAATAGATCCGCTTACTCAGTTTCGGCGTGGTTCTTCCACCCAATCTCAGTTTGAAACCTTCAATCGGGTTAAAGCTATAGAATGCTGCAGCCGGCCCGAGTTCAAAACCACCAAAGGAAGTATAACCCGCCAGTAGGAAAGTAAGAAAGGCCATCGTTCTCCGGAAAGAAGGCATTTTTTCCAGGCTGTCGATATTACTGTACACTTTGGCCTCTACCGTGGTTAAGGTATCGTGACGGCTGGCTACCCAGAAACTATCGGGGTGCGCATCAGACTTATCCAGTTTTACCAATGCCGGTCCGTCGTACACCGTATCCGGAAGGGCTTTGTTGATCTGAAAATTTTTGAACGATACGGTACGCTCACCAAAGAATCCACTGCCCGAATTCTTCGTTACACTGGCATCGGCCATCACCGTACTCTTACTTAAGTGATAACGATGGTCTTCACTTTTTTCAAAATCAAGGTCAATATGCAGTTCACGAACAAAATTGAGGTTGGCATTCTTGCTCAGGAACATATTCATTTTCTGAACAGAATAGTTACCATCCAGCGTAACCCACATATTACCCCTGAACAAAAGATCGTTTG
Source organism: uncultured Chitinophagaceae bacterium (assembly GCA_966076165.1). Classification (GTDB taxonomy): domain Bacteria; phylum Bacteroidota; class Bacteroidia; order Chitinophagales; family Chitinophagaceae; genus Sediminibacterium. The sequence goes on along the minus strand of CBHRAM010000084.1, from coordinate 9,918 downwards.
TATTACGTGGGGTAAAATATATTTTGATCAGTTTCTGTCCGCTGGCATCCGTTGTGGTGTCCCTGATATAATACATATAAAAGGTTGGCGCGAGATCGGCGATCGGGCTCAGAAACTGGTAAGTAAATAACGGGATATCATTATCATAGATATCAATATCCATGATCAAACGGTTGAGGTAACTGCTTACACCGGCATTATCGATATACTCACCAAAGTTTACCCGTTTCTCACCCGTTACAATGGTCTTGGTCTTTTCGGGTTTTTTACGGAAATATTTTTTAGACAGGGTTTCTTCCAGGAACACAGGCAACAGCGATTTACCTTCTACTTTGGTGGTATCACGGTTCTCAAAAAGGAACTTATAATTTTTGAGCAGTTTTGAATTGGTGAGCTTATCATTAAAATTACTCAGCGACACTTCCATCTTCTCATACTGGTCGTATTGCACATAATCATAATGATCGGTACGGTTGATCGCTTTGTTCTCGATCACACGCCTGATGAGTTCTACGGCGGGATTTCCTTTATTCTTATACGGTGCCCGTTTATTGGTGGTTACCGTTACATTATTGGTTGCCTTGGGATCGGTCTCCAGTTCAAAATTGACTGTCTGTGAAGTACCGGGTGTAATATTTCTAAGGATCGTTTTGTAGCCCACATAAGTTACCTGTACAACGGCAATATTACCGGAGGAACGTAAGGTGAACTTTCCTAAACTGTCGGTAACGGTTCCTCTTCCTCCTTTTAAAACAACACTTACATATTGCAGGGGTTGCTTGCTGATCATATCTGTAACCACACCCTGCACAACTGTTTGTGCAAAGCCCTGAACCAGACCCAATAAAAGGAACAGTACTACCAATCCGCCACTTATCTTTTTACTTTTCATCATTCTTTATTTAAACACAAACCGCTTTTGCAGCACATAATTATAAAATATACCCACCATACCAGATACGGCAATTTTGGAAACCAGGTAACTGATTTTACCATAATGGGTTAAAAAAAATACGCCTCCTGAAACCAATACCAGGTTTCCCATCCATACCATCACATATTTGAAGGCCTGGAAATGGATCTTTTTGTTTTTTGCCTTGAATACCCAGGAACGGTTCATTGAAAAATTAACAATACCCCCGCTGATCGTTCCTACAATACTGGCCAGCAGGTACCAACAACCCAGCAGTTCTTTTAAAACAATGGTAACGCCAAAATCTACAGCCGTTGCCGTTAAAGATGCTGCCTGTGCTTTGATGAATGTAGCCATGTATCTGAACTCAGTTTATATAAACGATCATTTGTAATAAGATATTGGCAAACACACCCGCTAAAACATCATCTGCCATAACCCCCCAGCCACCGGGCAAAGCTTCTGCCTTCTTTATAAACAGGGGTTTGACTATATCAAAAAAACGGAACAGCACAAATCCTATGACCAGGTATTTAACGGTTACAGGCACAAACAACAGACTGATACACATTCCCGCCACTTCATCGATCACTACTTTGCTGCTGTCGCTGCCCCAATCTGACTCCACTTTATCCGAAACCCACACACCCAACCCCGTTATGAAAACAGTCAGGGGTAAGAGATAAAAAGAAAATTTTCCATCTATCTGCCCCCAGAACCAAAACAAACCCGGTACCGCTGCCGCAATGGAACCCCCGCCTTTGATAAAGCCGATCCCGAATACAGATGCTATGGTTTTGTATACTTTCATTAAAGGGCTTCTACCAGGTCCTGGTAATAATCCAATCCCAGGTGTGTGATCAGATCCTCACCCATCATATGTCGCAATGTATTCTGCAATTTGATCAGCTGTTTAAAGATATCATGCTCAGGACGTAGGCCCGGCGCTGTTTGCGGCGATTTGAAATAGAAGGATAACCATTCCTGGATACCACTCATATTGGCACGCTTCGCAAGATCCATGAACAAAGCAAGATCCAGTACAATAGGTGCCGCTAAAATAGAATCGCGGCAAAGGAAATTGATCTTGATCTGCATGGAATAACCCAGCCATCCGAAAATATCGATATTGTCCCAGCTCTCTTTGTTATCACCATGCGGCGGATAATAATTGATCCGCACTTTATGATAAAGATCTCCGTACAGTTCAGGATTGATATCCGGTTGTAAAATATCTTCCAGCACACTCAGCTTGGACACTTCCTTGGTTTTAAAATTATCCGGATCATCCAATACCAAACCATCACGGTTACCCAGGATATTGGTAGAGAACCATCCACGGATACCTAAAGCACGTGCACTCAAACCCGGCGCCACTATGGTTTTCATCAGCGTCTGCCCGGTTTTGAAATCTTTTCCGCTGATAGGTGTGCCTGTTTCTTTTGACAACTGGATCAACGCGGGGATATCGCAGGTAAGATTAGGTGCGCCATTGGCAAACGGCACGCCGAGTTTTAAAGCGGCATACGCATAGATCATACTGGGTGCAATAGCCGGGTCGTTATTTTTCAATCCTTCCTCAAACAATTCAATGCTCTGGTGCACATCAGATTCTTCAATATATTTTTCTGTAGAACCGCACCAAACGATCACCACACGGGAGCAATCATTTGCTTCGCGGAAGTTTTCAATATCATTCATCACGGCTAAAGCCAGGTCATATTTCGTAGCTGCTTCTTTGATATTGGTTCCATCCAGGTTTTTGATAAAGGACCGGTCAAATACCGCTTTCATCGGAACGATCGCTTCCAGCTCTGGTTTGATCAATTGCAGCAGGGAAGATTCCAGCACTTTTGCTTTGGTGGCTGCTTCATATACATTATCACTGTACACATCCCATCCGCCAAATGCGATATCATTCAGTTCGGCCAGAGGCACAAAGTCTTTGATCAGGGGATAACGATTCTCTGTTCTTTTTCCCAAACGGATACTCCCCATTTGTGTTAGCGCACCAATGGGTTGTGAAATTCCTTTTTTAACAGCGATGACACCGGCGATCATAGTAGTGGCCACCGCACCCAGGCCGGGAAGCAATATGCCCAGTTTGCCATCTGCCGGTTGAATATGTTCTTTCATGTTGTTTATTTTTATGCTTTCAGAAGAGCTGATTGATTTTTATTATACCGTCTGATAATGTGCCGCTTTCAAACCATGCATCATAATACCCATGATCGATTCCATGCGTGATTCAAGCTTTGCATATTTATCTGTGAACAGATCCCTTTCCAATCCCCGCAAAGAACTTACCATTACCGAAGGGAGGATATCCAGGTCTTTCTTGATCTGTTTGGCAAACTCACCGTTCTTGATGCCGAATATCAAGATCTCCTTCACAAGGTTTGTCTCCTGTATGTCATATTCCGCATGCAGGTGTTTCATACAACGCATGGTATCCTGCATCTCTCCTTTTACAACCTTATAGAGGTTGGCCCTTTTCTGTACGGCTTTGATCTTGGAAAGGGTAAAGGCTTTTAATTTTTCTTCCGCGGTTTCTGCTTTTTCCACTGCCTGTTTTACATAATGAAAAACTTCGTCCATCTCTTTCTGGATCACCGCATCAAATATGTCTTCCTTGCTGCAGTAATAATAATAGAGTGTGCTCTTGCCCTTGCCCATGGCTTTGGCAATGTCTTCCATAGTGGTCTTCTTAACCCCAAACTGCTGGAAAAGTTTCTGTGCTTCCCTGAGGATCTCGTCCTTGATGATATCGTCTTTCGTGATCAGCATTTTTCGACCAAAATCGTATTTTGGTCCAAAATTAGGGGAAAACCCATATTCACAGAATACCGTTCGTCAAATTAGCTGTTCTTTAACGCGAAGTCTTTCATCAGGTTACAGAATACTTCTACACTGGATAAGGGCAGGGCATTGTACATACTAACCCTTACACCTCCAACGGTACGGTAACCTTTCACACCAATCATACCCTCTTTTTTACAGAGGTCGAGAAAAGGTGCTTCCAGCTCGGGTTTGCTGAGAAAGAATACCGCATTCATCTGGCTTCTGTCTTCTTTGGCTATCGGGGAGGTAAAGACAGGAAGAGAATCGAGTGTATTATATAAAAGGGTTGCTTTTTCTGTACTTCTTTTTTCCATTTCCGCCAAACCACCTTCTGCGATCATCCACCGCAGGGTGAGCATGCTCACATATACCGCAAACACAGGGGGCGTATTCATCAAAGAACCCGCTTCAATATGTTTCTGGTAATTCATGATGGTAGGGATCTTACGTTTGATCTTACCGAGTATGTCCTTTTTGACCACCACCAGGTTAACACCCGCTGCACCCATGTTTTTTTGCGCGCCTGCATAGATCAGCGAGAACTTTTTAAAATCAACGGGCCTGCTGAAGATATCACTGCTCATATCCGCGATCAGTGGAATATTTGTATCAGGATATTGGTGCCATTGGGTTCCTTCCACCGTATTGTTGCTGGTGATATGCAGGTAGTTGGCATTAGCCGGAATATCGAATTGCTTCTGAATATAACTATGCTTCTTATCTGATGTATCGGATACAACCACGGCATTCCCAAACAATGCGGCTTCTTTGGCGGCTTTGCTTCCCCAGATCCCGTTATCACAATATGCAGCCGTTTCACCATCATCCAGCAAATTCATCGGCACCTGCATAAACTGGGTAGTGGCACCACCATGCAGAAACAGTACTTCATAGGTATCATCTAACTGCATCAACTGCTTGACAGAAGATACCGCTTCATTTAATATTTCCTGGAACCAGGGGGTACGGTGGCCTATCTCCAGTACAGATAAACCGGTATCATTGAAGTTAAGAATAGCTTTTGCCGCTTCTTCCAGCACAGGCTGTGGTAAAATAGAAGGGCCGGAATTAAAATTATGAAGTTTCATTACGATTGCTTGAAGGGGCAAAGTAAAATGATTTGGATGACATAGGGGTAAACAGGTGATTGCGAATTCAGGAGTATTTAATCCACTGCTCTGTCCATAGTCCATGGACCATGGTCTATGGTCTATGGACTATTCTTTATTCATGCACATCCGTAACCCCACCCGATACCGTATACTTCATCGCATCTGCCGCACTCACATTGGGCAGGAGTTTTACGCGTTCTTTGGGAACGATATAGGTAATGCCGGAGATCGCATAAGAATGTGGAACATAAACGGTTACATGGTCGGGCATACCAAATTCATGGGTATCCTGCTGGGTAATGAAACCGATACGCCATACATCAGCCGCATCAATATTCACAAGCACAGGCTTATCAAATTTCTTTTTATTACCGGCGAAAGCTTCGAGAAAATCTTTTACAGAAGAATAAATGAATTTGATGCCGGGCGTTTTCTCCAATAAGGAATCAAGTATAGAAACAAGTCTTACACCCACAAATAAAGAAGAAAGCCATCCCACCGTTAACACCAAAGCGATCACCACAATAAAACCCAGTCCGGGGATCTTATTCAGGTTACCCGCTGCATCTTTTGCCAGCAGTCCCGGTGCTACATTATGAATGATATTAGGAAGGATATCATCCACAAAATTGAATAGCCCCAGCACTACCCAGATCGTGATCCCGATGGGTGCCAATACGATGAGCCCCTGGAAGAAATATTGCAATAATTTCCTCAGGTAGGCCCGGAAAGTAAGTCTGCGTTCGTCCCTGTTCATCATAATGAAATGTAAAGTAACTAAGAAAACAGCATTTCTGCAGGGTTTTCGGGGCCATGAGACGTCAATCGCGAGCCGTGAGTGAAGAAAGCACTACTCATGGCTCACAATCGACGACTTATGAAAACATAAAAACTAACAGAAGTGAGCATTAGTCACCATTCGCTCATCCACCCTAAAAACCGCTTAACACAAAAATAATGAAAAAAATCGTTTGGAAACTTTGGTTACGAATAAAGTTTCCATAGTTTTGCTCCCCTTAAGAACAGAATATGGAACCACAGGAACGAATTGTAGTGAAGGCGCACGAGTTGTTTATGCGTTACGGCATACGCAGCGTGAGCATGGATGAGGTGGCAAACCACCTGGGTATGAGCAAGAAGACCATTTACCAGTTTTATGCAGATAAGGACGCATTGGTGGAAGATGTGATCAACCTGCAGATCAATGCCAACCAGTCGGAATGCAATATGCACAAGCTGAAAAGTGAGAATGCAATCCACGAGATTTTTATGGCGGTGGATATGATGCTGGAAGTGCTCACCAATATTAATCCGAACGTAATCTTCGATCTGGAAAAATATCACCCGAAAGCCTATAAGAAACATACTGAGTTTAAAAATAAATTTCTGTACACCATCATTAAACAGAACCTGGATTCGGGTAAAGAACAGGGCTTATACAGGGAAGATATCAATTCAGATATCCTCGCAAGGTTCAGACTGGCATCCACCTTTCTGATCTTTAACCCGGAACTCTTCCCGCATGGGAAACACAGCATCTCGGCGATCATTAATGAAATGACTGACAACTTTTTATACGGACTTGCCACAGGCAAGGGCCAGAAATTAATTGAAAAATACAAGCAACAAAGATTAAAAACCATAACCGCATGAAAAACAGAGGACCCGAAAGATTGGTATGGCTGCTATGCCTCGTATTGATAGCCGGCACAGTGACTGCACAAACAACCACGCATGAATTTACGATTCAGCAGGCAGTTGACTATGCCCGAAAAAACAATGTACAGGTAAAGAATGCATTGTTGAACATACGTGCGCAGGAGCAGACCAACCGCGAAATTACCGCCGCAGCGTTGCCGAATATCAATGGCAATGTGGGCATTACAGATTATATAGATATCCCTACATCCCTGTTACCGGGAGAGGTATTCGGTCAGCCGGCCGGAACATATATACCTGTAAAATTTGGTACCAAGTACACTTCCACAGCCAGCCTGCAGTTACAGCAGACACTGTTTGATGGTCAGGTATTTATTGGTTTACAGGCTAGGGCCACTTCTATCCAGTTCCAGACCAAGAATATGGAAGTGACAGAAGAAGCCATCAAGACCAATATTTACAAGATCTATTACCAGTTGGTGTTAAGCAAAACACAGATCAACCTGCTGGATGCAAACATTGCACGCCTGGAAAAGCTGAAGCATGATGCCAAGGAGTTGTACAAGAACGGTTTTGCAGAAAAACTGGATCTGGATAAAATTTCGGTGCAGCTATCTAACCTGCAAACGGAAAAAACCAAAGCACTCAACAGTATCTCAATCGGCTACCTCGGTTTAAAAACACTGATGGGTATGCCGGTGAAAGACAGCCTGGTACTGGTAGACCAGATCACCGATGAACAGGTAAAAGAAGATTTTTCAAACGATACGGCTTATCAGTATACCGACCGGAAAGATTTTCAATACCTCTCGCTGGCCAAAAAACTGAACGAGTTTAATATCAAGCGTTACCAACTGAGCAGCTTACCAACACTGGCGCTCAACGGCACTTACAGTAAGAATGCACAGCGTAACCAGTTTAACTTTTTTGGTAAAGGAGATTGGTTCACGACTTCTTATGTAGGGCTCAATCTTTCGGTTCCGATCTTTGGCGGTTTTGCCAGAACAGCCAGGGTAACCCGGTCGAAAATAGAATTGAAGCAAACAGAGAACCAGTTGGAAAACATGAAACTCTCGATTGATGGAGAAGTGGAACAGGCTAAGATCAATTTCAAGTCATCACTGGCTACCATGACCTTTCAGAAAGAGAACATGAAACTGGCAGAAAATGTATACAACCAGACCAAAAAGAAATTTGAAGCAGGAACAGGGTCCAATACAGAGATCACTGCTGCACAAACAGACCTGGTAACGGCGCAGACCAATTATATCAGTGCTTTATACAGTGCCATCATTGCCAAAGTAGATTATTTAAAAGCAACCGGAAAATTATAAACCATACCAAACAAAACATAGTTTATGCAAAAGATAGTAAACGTATTTTTTCTGACAGCTGCCCTCACGATCGCATCCTGCGGTGGTGGTAAAAATGAAGGCGGTTCTCTGGCTGATAAAAAAGCAGAAGTAGAAAAACTGAAAAAAGAACAACTCAGCATTGCTGATAAGATCAAAGCCCTGGAAACGGATATTGCCAAACTGGATACTTCTGCCGTTAAGGAAGATGTAGCTAAACTGGTGGGTACTACACCGGTTACCACACAGAATTTTGTGCACTCCATCGATCTGCAGGGAAGAGTGGATGCTGAAAACATCTCTTATATCTCTCCCCGTTTAGGTGGTGGGCAGGTGAAAGCCTTATATGTAAAGAAAGGAGATTACGTAAAGAAAGGCCAACTTCTGGTTAAGCTTGATGACGCTGTTGTGAAACAACAGGTTGCCGCTGCCAAACAAAACACAGAGACCCTGAAGACACAATTAACTTTTGCCAATGATGTATATAACCGCAGAAGCAATTTATGGAAACAGGGTATTGGTTCTGAAATTGAACTGATCTCTGCCAAAACCAATGCAGAAACATTACAAAAACAGATTGCCGGTGCAGAAGAAAATATCAAGACCCTGCAGGAGCAAATGAATGCCTATAATATTTACAGCGATGTAGAAGGTGTAGCAGATGAAGTGAATGTGCGCGTAGGTGAATTGTTTACCGGTTTCTCCGGAACCTTACCACAGATCAAAATTGTAAATACTTCTTCTTTGAAAGTATTGGTTGATGTACCTGAGAATTACAGCGGTAAAGTAAAACAGGGTTCTGCGATAGTGGTAAGCCTGCCGGATATTGATAAGGTATTCAACACCAATGTTTCTGTTTCAGGAAAAACCATTGACCCCAATAACCGCTCATTCCGTATTGAAGCAAAACTGCCCGCAGATGGTGCCGTACGCCCTAACCAGATAGCCCTGGTTAAAATACAGGATTACGCTGCGCCTAATGCAATTGCTATTCCGGTGAATACCGTGGGCACCGACGAGAAAGGAAAATATGTGTACATAGCCGTAACAGAAGGTGGTAAAGTGATTGCCCGGAAGAAAATGATCACCATCGGTGAACTCTACAACCAGGTAGTGGAAGTAAAAACCGGTTTAACTGCCGGCGAACAACTGATCACTGAAGGCTACCAGAATATTTACGACGGGCAGTTGTTGAAGACAGACGTGAAGAAGTAATTAGTAATTCATAATTAGTAGCTAGTAATTGAAGAAAAATAGAAACTGGGCTTTCATTACTAACTACTAACTACTCATTACTAATTAAAAAACCAAGCTGATTACTTAAAAAATATATTATGCATCCATTCATAGAAGGTGTAGCCAAAAAATTCAAACAGTTCAAACCAACGAGTTGGGCTGTTGATAACCGTACGGCTATATATGTCATTACCATCCTGATATCACTCTATGGGCTTAACAAGTTCAATACTTTGCCCAAAGAGCAGTTTCCGGATATTGTAGTACCCACGATCAGTGTGAGTACCGTGTATTTCGGAACCTCTCCCAAAGACATGGAGAACCTTGTAACAAGGCCCATAGAAAAACAATTGAAAGGGATCAGTGGTGCCAAAGTGAGAAAGATCCAGTCTACTTCGCAGCAGGATTTTTCTTTGATCATTGTTGAGTTTGATACCGATGTAAAAACAGAGGTAGCCAAACAAAAAGTAAAAGACGCGATCGATAAGGCACAGACCGACCTGCCAACCGATCTTACGCAGTTACCCAATATCCAGGAATTCGATTTCAGTGAAATGCCCATCATGTATGTGAATGTGAGTGGCGAATACGATGGAATGACACTGAAGAAGTTTGCCGATAAACTACAGGACCATTTTGAAGAACTCACGGAAATTAACCGTGCCGATATTGTTGGTGCCCCTTTAAGAGAGATCCAGATCAATGTAGATCCTTTTAAAATGCAGGCAGCCAAACTGTCTTTCACCGATATCGCCAATGCGATCAGTTATGAGAACAGGGATATCAGCGGCGGTTTGATTGAAGT
>CBHRAM010000083.1:0-11035 GCA_966076165.1 uncultured Chitinophagaceae bacterium | reverse complement strand
ATTGGTACAAGGGAAGATCGCGGCATAACAAAAACGAAATAATTGATACGTGATGGAAAAAAAGATCGCAGTAATATTAGGTGATGGAATTGGCCCGGAAGTGACCCAACAATCCATTAAAGTACTGAACGCAATCGGAAAGCGTTTTGGCCATTCATTTGAATACAGTTATGGGCTGATGGGTGCGGATGCCATCGACAAAACAGGTAATCCATTGCCTGATGAGACCATTGCTACCTGTCTGGCCAGCGATGCCATTTTGTTTGGGGCCATCGGGCATCCAAAATATGATAACGACCCTACTGCCAAAGTAAGGCCCGAACAGGGTTTGCTCAAATTGCGTAAGGAGCTGCAATTGTTCGCGAATATCAGGCCGATCAGCACGTATCACGCATTGCATCATCTCTCACCTATCAAGAGCAAGCAGTTAAAGCATGTTGATTTTGTGATCTTTCGTGAGTTGACCGGTGGAATCTATTTTGGCAAGAAAGAGTTGAGTGAAGACAAAACGACTGCCTCAGATGATTGCACCTATACTGCCGCAGAGATTGAACGTGTATCGCATCTGGCATTTCAGTATGCGCAGAAACGTAAAAAGAAACTGACGCTGGTTGATAAAGCCAATGTACTCGAAACCTCCCGTTTGTGGAGGAGGGTGGTACAGGAGATCGCGGCACAGTATAGTGAGGTTACGGTTGATTATATGTTTGTGGATAATGCAGCCATGCAGATCATCATCAACCCCGCACAGTTTGATGTGGTGTTAACCGAGAACATGTTTGGCGATATCATCAGTGATGAAGCAAGTGTGCTGAGTGGTTCATTAGGTTTATTGCCTTCTGCATCAGTTGGTAATAAGACAGCTTTGTTTGAGCCGATACATGGATCTTACCCGCAGGCGGCCGGAAAAGATATTGCCAATCCGCTGGGTTCTATTTTATCATCAGCGATGATGCTGGATCATTTCGGATTAACCGCAGAAGCCAAAGCAGTGCGTGATGCAGTGGCCTGGACCTTATCACACGGTTTTGTAACCAAGGATATCGACCCGATCAATAATTATGCAACCACAGCCGTGGGTGATCTGATCATTGATCATATTGAACGGAATGCTGATGGAGAAAGGCGCAGCAACAATGCCAGCCTGAATCAATCGACCATCATTTAATTAACGAACAGGTGTTTGTAAAACACCTGTTTTAGCAAATAGTAAGAATAGTTCTTTGTTTTTTGAGCAGGTGGGTGTACTTTCGTTATAACGAATCATCCATGTTACAAAGCAGAATCAATAATGTTATTAAAAACGTCGCAGTCATTACGATTGTGATCGTCATTATTATTCCTGCACTGCATGGAGGATGAGTTTTATATCAGGTAAAAAATACTAAGCATATAAACCCCGCCTCCCAAAAGGCGGGGTTTTCTTTTGTACACCCTGCAACAAAGAACTAAAATAAAATATATGGCAAGCTATTACAACGAAAACACGGTACTGTATCTCAACGGCGCTTTTGTAAAAGCATCGGAAGCAAAGATGGACCTGTACAGCCAATCGCTGCACTACGGCTATTCTGTGTTTGAAGGTATCCGTTCCTATAAAACGGTTAAGGGAGAAACCAAAATCTTCAAACCTGTAGAACATTTTGAACGGTTGAAAGTATCTGCCGAATCCCTAAACCTGCCATACACATGGTCAACACAGGAACTGATCGATGCAACCTATGAAGTATTAAAAAGAAACCAATTGCAGGATGCTTATATCCGCCCCGTGGTATATGCGCCGGCCAATATGAGCTTTAACCTGAATACAGCGTCACTCATATTTATTGAGGTTTGGGAAATGGGTGCTTTTCTGGGAGATAAATTGCTGCGTGTAATGAGTTCTTCTTTTGAAAGGCCCAATCCCAAAGGGTTTAAGATCCATGCCAAAGCCGCCGGACATTATGTGAATTCTATTCTCGCCAGCCAGGAGGCAAAAGCAAAAGGATATGATGAAGCCCTGCTGATGGATATGAACGGCAATGTAGCAGAAGGCCCTGGAGCCAATTTTTTCTATGAGCGAGACGGCAAATTATATACACCCTCATTAGGAAATATCCTTCCCGGTATTACACGTGCCACGGTTTTGGAATTATGTGATGAGTTGAATATACCTGTTGAAGAAAAAGCATTTACAAAAGAAGAGATCTACGGAGCAGATGCAGCTTTCTTCTGTGGTACGGCGGCAGAAGTGATCGGTTTTCAATCGCTGGATGATCAACCCTTCAAACTTAACTGGAATGATTCCGTGAGTAAACTGGTGCAGGATGCGTATAAGAATTTAATTGTTGAGAATAAAAGAGAATTGGTGAATGAGATTATTGGGGTGGAGTAGTTAGTTGAAATGGTTAAAGAAGTTAAAGAGGTGATAAGCCCTTTTACCAATTTTAACCACTTTACCCCTTTTAACTTTTTTAACCTACACCTTACAGAAATAAAGCAGATAAACGAAAGATGGCAAACGAAATAAACAAATACAGCAAGACTTTAACCCAGGACGTTACACAACCCGCTGCCCAGGCAATGTTATACGGGATAGGGTTAACCGATGAAGATCTGAAGAAAGCGCAAGTAGGTGTGGCTAGCATGGGTTACGATGGAAATACCTGTAACATGCACCTGAATGAACTGGCGCAGGTTGTGAAAAAAAGTATCTGGGAAAATGATCTGGTGGGGTTGACTTTCCATACCATTGGTGTAAGTGATGGTATGAGTAATGGAACGGATGGTATGCGTTATTCGCTGGTGAGCCGTGATATTATTGCTGATTCCATTGAAGCCGTTTGCGGTGCGCAATATTATGATGCCGTGATTGCTTTACCAGGTTGTGATAAAAATATGCCTGGATCTATCATGGCCATGGGCAGGTTGAACAGGCCTGCTATTATGGTGTACGGCGGAACCATTGCGCCGGGCCATTATAATGGACAGGACCTGAATATTGTTTCTGCCTTTGAAGCGCTCGGACAAAAACTGGCCGGACAATTAAGCGAAGCAGATTTTAAAGGGATCATACAACATGCTTGTCCGGGTGCAGGTGCCTGCGGTGGTATGTATACAGCCAACACCATGGCATCAGCTATTGAAGCATTGGGCATGAGTTTACCTTATTCATCTTCCAATCCTGCTTTGAGTGAAGAGAAACAAAAAGAGTGCAGGGAAGCAGGCAAGGCGATCAGGTTATTGCTGGAAAAAGATATCAAGCCAAAAGATATCATGACACGGAAAGCATTTGAGAATGCAATCACGATGGTGATGATCATGGGCGGAAGTACCAATGCCGTATTGCACTTGATTGCGATGGCGAAAAGTGTGGATGTGGAATTGACTCAGGACGATTTTCAGGCGATCAGCGACAGGGTTCCGGTACTGGCAGATTTTAAACCGAGTGGTAAATACTTAATGCAGGATCTGCATCAATACGGTGGTGTTCCTGCGGTGATGAAATATTTGCTGAGTAAAGGTTTGTTACATGGCGATTGTTTAACCGTAACCGGTAAAACCGTTGCAGAAAATGTGGCCGGTTTTCCTGATCTCGATTTTGAGAAGCAGAAAATTATCCTGCCGATAGAAACACCTGTTAAGGCAACAGGACATTTACAGATCCTATACGGCAACCTTGCTGAAGGAGGTAGTGTTGCCAAGATCAGTGGTAAAGAAGGCGACAGATTTGAGGGCCCTGCCAGGGTATTTGATGGAGAACAGGAATTGATCGCAGGTATTAACTCGGGAAAAATAAAGAAAGGAGATGTGGTCGTCATCAGGCAGGTAGGCCCGAAAGGTGCACCGGGTATGCCTGAGATGTTGAAACCCACTTCTGCCATTATTGGTGCAGGATTAGGAAAAAGTGTTGCGCTGATCACCGATGGAAGATTTAGTGGTGGTACACATGGTTTTGTGGTAGGGCATATAACACCGGAAGCCTATTTAGGCGGATTGATCGCTTTTGTAAAAGATGATGATATCATAGAATTGAGTGTAGCAAGCAAAACGATGACACTGAAAGTTTCTGAAGAAGAAATTGCCAAACGCAAAGCCAGCTGGAAACAACCGGCACTGAAAGCAACCAAGGGGATTTTATTCAAATATGCGCAGTACGTGAAAGATGCTTCACAGGGATGCGTTACCGATGAGGTGTAATTAGAAATTAACAATTAAGAATTAAAAATTAGGCTATGGAAACTATTGATCTGACTAAGGAAAAAGTTGCAGAGGCTGCGAAGGAGACGATCTCTCTTTCCGGGTCACAGGCTGTTCTTGAGGCATTGATAGCGGAAGGTGTGGAAACGGTGTTTGGTTATCCGGGTGGTGCGATCATGCCGATCTATGATGCTTTGTATGATTATAATGATAAGTTGAAACATATATTGGTCCGCCATGAGCAGGGTGGAATACATGCTGCACAGGGTTTTGCACGAACATCCGGAAGAGTGGGTGTGGTGTTTGCCACAAGTGGCCCGGGTGCAACCAATCTGGTAACAGGCCTAGCTGATGCAATGATTGACAGCACACCTCTGGTAGCCATCACCGGCCAGGTATTTGCTCACTTACTCGGAACCGATGCTTTTCAGGAAACAGATGTAGTAAATATTACCACACCGGTTACCAAATGGAATTACCAGGTTACCGATGCAACCGAGATCCCCGCTGTATTGGCGAAAGCATTTTATATAGCCCGTACCGGAAGGCCGGGCCCTGTGTTGATCGATATCACAAAAAATGCACAGATCCAGAAGATAGATTATGCAGGTTATCAGAAATGTAACCATATAAGAAGCTATCGTCCCAAACCGATCATTCGTAAAGGATATATTGAAGAAGCAGCAAAGCTGATCAACGAAGCAAAAAAACCATTCGTGATTTTCGGGCAGGGTGTGATCCTGGGTAAGGCAGAAAATGAATTCAAGGCATTTATCGAAAAAACCGGAATACCCGCTGCATGGACCGTGTTGGGTTTAAGTGCTTTGCCAACCGATCATCCTTTGAATGTAGGTATGCTGGGTATGCATGGAAATTATGCGCCCAATGTAATGACCAATGAATGTGATGTATTGATCGCAGTGGGCATGCGTTTTGACGACCGGGTTACCGGAAGATTGGATAAATATGCCAAGCAGGCAAAAGTGATCCATCTGGATATTGATCCCGCAGAAATTGATAAGAATGTAAAAGCTACCGTGGGAGTATGGGGCGATTGTAAAGAGACCTTGCCTTTACTAACCAAACTGGTTGACGAGAAGAAACATACAGGCTGGCATGAAAAATTCAAGGAACTGGATAAGGAAGAAGTGAAGGAAGTGATCTTCGAAGAGTTGCATCCTTCTACTGATATCTTAACCATGGGTGAAGTGATCCGCAACCTGAATGAATTAACCAATGGCGATGCAGTAATTGTGACCGATGTGGGCCAGCACCAGATGGTAGCCTGCCGTTATGCAAAATTCAATCAGTCGAAAAGTAATGTCACTTCCGGAGGATTAGGTACCATGGGCTTTGGCTTACCCGCAGCCATCGGCGCCAAATTCGGAGCCCCCGAAAGAACGGTTGTTGCCATCATTGGTGATGGAGGTATACAGATGACCATCCAGGAACTGGGTACCATCATGCAAACAGAGATCAATGTAAAGATCCTGATACTGAACAATCAGTTTCTCGGAATGGTAAGGCAATGGCAGCAATTGTTTAACGACAAACGTTATTCATTCGTGGATATTGCAAGCCCGGATTATGTAACCGTTGCCAAAGGATATTATATCGAAGGACAAAAAGTGTCTGACCGTGCAGATCTTAAAAGCGCACTGAAAACCATGTTAGATCATAATGGATCTTACTTGCTGGAGGTGATGGTAGGTAAGGAGAACAATGTGTTCCCGATGGTTCCGCAGGGCTGTAGTGTGAGTGAGGTAAGATTGAAGTAATACCCCGTCTCCTTGCAGGGGGGTAAGTATGGGGATGAAAAAATATGTTTAAATAACTCAATTAATTCCCCCTTTAGGGGGTTAGGGGGTGAATATGAAAAATGAATTTACAATAACCGTTTACACAGAAAACCATATCGGTTTGCTGGTACGTATTGCCACTATCTTTTCGAGAAGGAAGATCAATATTGAAAGCCTGAATACTTCGCCGTCAGAGGCAGAAGGGATTCACCGTTTTACGATCGTGATCGATGAAACGGAAGAAGTGGTAAGGAAGATCGCACGCCAGATAGAGAAACAGGTGGAAGTGTTAAAAGCCTATTACAATACCAATGATGAGATCGTTTGGCAGGAACTGGCTTTGTATAAAGTGCCTACAGATGAGATCGCTGAAAAAGTAAAAGTAGAAAGACTGTTACGTGAGCATGGAGCCAGGGCCGTAGTGATCAGAAAAGACTATACCATTTTCGAAACCAGCGGCCATCGCGAAGAAACAGATAAACTCGTGGAAGTATTAACACCCTTTGGCCTTATCGAATTTGTACGTAGTGCACGGGTAGCTATTATAAAAGACAGCAAAGGCTTTCACGAAAAACTGAAAGAGTTTGATGAAGCTGAGCCGGGAGAAGAATTGGTGGAGAATGAATTTTTGGATAAACAGGATGAAGTGTTTACAATGTAATACTCCCCAGCCCCCTAAAGGGGGAGTAAATGAAAACCATTTTTTATAACATAGATAATCTTTAATCAAAAACAAATCCCAATTCCCCCTTCAGGGGGTTAGGGGGTAAAACTAAAAAACATGGCAAAGTTAAATTTCGGTGGTGTTGAAGAAAATGTAGTAACCCGTGAAGAGTTTCCGCTTGCAAAAGCACAGGAAGTTTTGAAGAATGAAGTAGTAGCTGTGATCGGTTACGGTGTGCAGGGTCCTGGCCAGGCATTGAACCAGAAAGAGAATGGTATCAATGTGATCATTGGTCAGCGTAAAAATTCTAAAAGCTGGGATAAAGCAGTCCGCGATGGTTTTGTACCAGGCGAAAGCTTATTTGAAATAGAAGAAGCTCTTGAAAAAGGTACCATCATCTGTTACCTGTTAAGTGATGCAGCACAGATCGCTATGTGGCCTACTGTAAAAAAACATTTAACACCGGGTAAAGCTTTATACTTTTCTCATGGTTTTGGGATTACTTATAATGAGCAGACCGGAATCATACCTCCTGCAGATGTAGATGTATTCTTAGTAGCTCCTAAAGGCTCTGGAACTTCTTTGCGCAGAATGTTCTTACAGGGTCGTGGACTGAACAGCAGCTACGCGATCTTCCAGGATGCAACCGGCCGTGCATTTGACCGTGTGGTATCATTGGGTATTGCCATCGGTAGCGGTTATTTGTTTGAAACCAATTTCAAAAAAGAAGTATACAGTGATCTTACCGGCGAGCGTGGTACATTGATGGGCGCCATCCAGGGAATCTTCGCCGCACAATATGAAGTATTGCGTTCCAAAGGGCACACACCTTCAGAAGCATTCAACGAAACAGTGGAAGAATTAACCCAATCACTCATGCCACTGGTTGCAGAGAACGGGATGGACTGGATGTATGCCAACTGTTCTACTACCGCACAGCGTGGTGCATTGGATTGGTGGAAAAAATTCCGTGATGCTACTTTACCTGTATTCAATGATCTGTACGAAAGTGTTGCCACCGGTAAAGAAGCGGCCAAATCCATCGAAAGCAACAGTAAAGCAGATTACCGCGAGAAACTGGATGCTGAACTGAAAGAATTGCACGACAGCGAAATATGGCAGGCAGGAAGAACGGTAAGAAGTTTACGTCCGGAGAACCAGGCGCCTAAAGCTTAATTGGATAACTCACTCCATTGCTATAATGATGGTAATGGAGTGAGTTTAATACTATTTGTATGCAAGATTCAGCAGTTATAACCACCCCCACACTGGATTTTCAGTCTGCCAAAGAGCGGTTGAAAAAAGTAGTGAACAGAACACCGCTTACGTACAATCATAACCTGTCGCGTAAGTATCAATGCGATGTCTTCTTGAAAAGAGAAGATCTGCAGGTGGTACGTTCTTATAAACTCCGGGGTGCGTATAATATGATGAGCAGCCTTCCGGAAGAACAATTGCAGAAAGGTGTGGTTTGTGCGAGTGCAGGCAACCATGCACAGGGTTTTGCTTATAGCTGTAAAAAACTGAACGTAAAAGGGGTGGTGTTTATGCCCATCATAACACCCAATCAAAAAGTCAGCCAGACAAAAATGTTTGGTGACGGATTTATTGAAGTGCGTTTAACCGGTGACACGTTTGATGATTGTGCAGTTGCTGCCAAACAATATACCGAAGAGAATGGCATGACCTTTATCCCGCCTTTTGATGATATCCGGATCATTGAAGGCCAGGCAACGGTGGGTATTGAAATACTGGAAGACCGTTCTGATATCGATTTTATTTTTATCCCGGTAGGTGGGGGTGGATTGAGTGCAGGTGTAGGTGCCTGTTTCAAAACATTCTCTCCCAAAACAAAAGTGATCGGGCTGGAACCGGAAGGTGCGCCTTCTATGTTTGAAGCATTAAAAGCCGGCCACCCGGTTGTGCTGGATAATATTGAAAGATTTGTAGATGGGGCAGCGGTAAAAAGAGTAGGTGATATCACTTTCAGCATCTGCAAAGATGTACTGGATGATATGCACCTTGTTTCTGAAGGAAAGGTCTGCTCAACCATTCTGCAGTTATATAATGAAGATGCCATAGTGGTAGAACCCGCGGGTGCATTGTCGATTGCTGCCTTGGATGACTACGCTGATGTGATCAAAGGGAAAACAGTGGTATGCATTGTTAGCGGAAGCAATAATGATATTGACCGGATGCAGGAGATCAAAGAGCGTTCTCTGCAATATGAGGGACTGAAACATTATTTCCTGATCCGTTTTGCACAAAGACCCGGAGCGCTGAAAGAATTTGTGAACCATGTACTCGGCCCGGGCGATGATATTACCCGTTTTGAGTATATGCAGAAACACAACAAAGAAACCGGTCCGGCGCTGGTAGGCATAGAGTTGAAATCGAGAGAAGATTATGAGGTGTTGATACAGAACATGAACCGGTACCATATCAATTACACAGAATTGAAACAGAACGATAATTTGTTCGGATACTTAGTATAATGAAAAGAATATTTCAGTATCTTCGATTACGTTCAACAAAGAATGAAACAACAGCAGTTACATATTACTCCTTCTGTACCAACAGCCACGCTGCTGGTAACTGCTATTACGATTATTACAACCCTGTAAAGGGTTATCTGTTTCCATATTACCATCGGGCATTTATACGCTGTTATCCCATCAAAGGAGCAGTATATCATATTTACAAAATTCAATCAGGACATAAGTCTCAATAATATGCAGGTATTAAAATTCGGCGGCAGTTCAGTAGCCAATGCCGCCAACATACAGAAAGTGATCGCGATCGTTCAGAAAGCTGTTCAGAAAGAACCGGTGATACTGGTGGTTTCTGCACTAGGTGGCGTTACAGATAGTTTATTACAGGTAGGACACTTAGCTGCTACGGCGGATGAGTCCTATAAATCATTGTTGCGTGAATTAGAGACAAGACATCTGGACACAGTGCGCGACCTGTTGCCTATTCAACAGCAAAGTGCCACACTCAGCCTGGTGAAACAAAAATTCAATGAACTGGATGGTGTTTGTGATGGTGTTTTTCTTTTAGGTGAGTTGTCGCCAAGAACCAAAGACAGGATCGTGAGTTATGGTGAGTTATTATCTTCTTTAATGATCTCTGCTGCTTTTCAGGCATTAAGCATGGATCAGCTATGGATCGATTCGCGTCAATTGATCATAACCAATGCCAATCATGGAAATGCGAATGTTGACTTTATAGAGACGGATAAGAAAATACAAAACTTTCTTTCAGCGCATACGCATCAATTATACGTAACTCCGGGATTTATTTCCAGCGATGAGCAGGGAAACACAACTACGCTTGGAAGAGGTGGTTCTGATTATACAGCTGCTATTTATGCAGCAGCCGGTTCAGCTTCTGTATTGGAGATATGGACAGATGTGAGTGGTATGATGACGGCTGATCCACGGTTGGTGCAGAATGCAAAACCCATCAACCGGATTTCTTACCAGGAAGCTATGGAGCTTTCACATTTTGGTGCCAAGATCATTTATCCGCCAACCATTCAACCGGTGATGAGCCGTAATATCCCGGTATGGATCAAGAATACATTTGCACCGGATGAATATGGAACCCTGATCGAAAATGAATCAGCTGTTACAGATAGTTTTATCCGCGGTATCTCCAGTATTAATAAGATCAGCCTGTTAAGCCTTGAAGGCAGCGGCATGGTAGGTATACCCGGTTTCTCCAAAAGACTGTTTGAGGCATTGGCACATGAAAGTGTAAATGTGATACTGATCACACAAAGTTCTTCAGAGCATTCGATCTGTGTGGGCATCAATGAAGTGGATAAAGACAAGGCAAAAAAATCGATCGATCATGCTTTCAGTTATGAAGTGTTGAACGGAACGATCGAGCCATTGAAAATAGAATCCGGTTTATCTATTGTGGCATTGGTGGGCGAACAGATGAAGAGTCACCCGGGTGTGAGTGGTAAGATGTTTGGTGTACTCGGAAGAAACGGGATCAATGTACGCGCCATTGCACAGGGGTCATCAGAAAAAAATATCTCAGCTGTATTATCAGGCGCTGATGTAAAGAAAGCGATCAACGTATTACACGAAGAATTCTTTGAAACAACCTATAAGCAGCTAAACGTATTTATTGCCGGAACGGGTAATGTGGGCGGTAAGTTATTGGGACAGATCAAAAAACAATTTCAATACCTGCAGGATAATCTTCGCCTGCAGATCCAGATCATCGGACTGGCCAACAGTAAAAAAATATTGATTGATGAAGACGGCATAGATCTGGGCACATGGAAAGAAAAACTACAACAGGCCGATAGCGGCAGTATCCACGACTTTGTAAAACGGATCATTGACAAGAATTTACGTAACAGCGTATTTGTAGATGT
>CBHRAM010000082.1:0-11201 GCA_966076165.1 uncultured Chitinophagaceae bacterium | reverse complement strand
GTATGTATGCGGCTATCCTGCCGGATATCCAGTGTGGCAAAATGGGTTCCGAAGATCTTGATCTTATGGATCAGGCTGTCCAGCCGCTGGATATAAAGCGAATGATGTTTCTCTACAATCAGTGAACGCATGGCATTTAACTGCTGCAAGAGTTCGTGTGTGGTAATGCGTTTACTTTCTTTGGGGCCGAATACATTTTCGTAGAGTTGTTCTTCGAGACTGTGTATCATGGCATCTACTCCCGAAAAAGTTAACCTGCGAACCAGTTTACGAACATCCCTGTAATAACAGACAATGATCGCACTGCGTAATGCATCCGCTACTTTTAAAGTAGTGGCGGCGTTTACATAGGGGTTGCCATCCCTGTCGCCACCAGGCCAGAAGCCCAGTTCGATCAGGGGATTATCCGTATCAAAATCGTTATCGAAAATTTCCCGCTCAACAAAATTGTAAATATTGCCGATAGAATGGTAAAGGATGTTTTCAAGGTACCACATCAGGTTCACCGCTTCATCATAAGGCGTGGGTTGCTTTTTATTAAAGAAAGGAGTGATGCCCAGTTGTTGTATATAAAGATTGATGGTATGAAAATCATTTTTACTGATGGCATCATTCATATCATGAATAATACCCAGTACGCTGCCGGGATAGAACTGTGTTGGATGGGCAGTAAGTACCACTC
The DNA here is from genome assembly GCA_966076165.1 of uncultured Chitinophagaceae bacterium. GTDB lineage: Bacteria > Bacteroidota > Bacteroidia > Chitinophagales > Chitinophagaceae > Sediminibacterium. The sequence continues at coordinate 10,519 of CBHRAM010000082.1, read as the reverse complement.
TTACCCTGAATTTCCTGAGTTTATTCTTTAGCGCCTGTGTTTTGCCGGCAAAAGTTGCTTCATTATACAAAGCTTTCAAACTACCGGCACCATCCATGTTGTTTACGGTGGTGAAAGCGGCGTCTTCTATCGCGTCAAATAATACAACCTGTCTTTCTATGTATTGCGCAAATTTGAAAAGACGGTCAACTTTTTCGGCTTCGGTTTTTACATTGGTGTGCTGCTGAAAAAAATGATCAATGATCTGCATAGGGCTTTTGCCCTCTTCATAACCGTCTTTACAGGCCTGCAGCAGAATGGGTAATAAAGCGCCAACATTGGCGATGCCCGAGAAAGGAAGAGCAGCGAACAGACTGTTGTAAATCGTGTACTTGTCTGTTACATTCCTTTTGAAATTGTTGATATATAAAGAAGATGACATAAGTTGTTTGCTGCAGGCAAGTTACTTCATTTGCACAAAAAGAAACTAACAAAACGCCCGTCAATGCTGATATTCCAACAATTTAATGGCTAATGATTGTTAGTTAATAGAATGAATGAAGATTAAACTTTATACATTTGACTAAGTCTAAGAGAAACCTGCTTACTACTAAATTACCCTGCATGCATGCTGACGATAAGGAACTGTTGTTCCAGTTTCAACATACGGATACAAAGGAGCGTGCGTTTACGGCTATCATTAAAAAATACCAGGAGAAACTATATTGGCACGTGAGAAGGCTGGTAGTGGCGCATGATGATGCCAATGATGTGTTACAGAATGTATTTATCAAAGTATGGAATGGGCTGGCCAATTTCAGGGAAGACAGTCAGCTATATACCTGGCTTTACCGGATTGCTACCAATGAAAGCCTTAGTTTTCTGGAACAGCAAAAAAGAAGGGGTACCATCAGCCTCGATGAAGAGGGGAGTGAAACATTGGCCAACCAGGTAAAAGCGGATACGAATTTTGATGCCAACAAACTTGAGTGGAAACTGCAGGTAGCTATACAACAACTGCCCGAGAAGCAACGTTTGGTATTTAATCTTCGTTATTTTGATGAAATGCCCTACCAGGAAATGAGCAGGATCCTTGATACCAGCGAGGGAGCGTTGAAAGCCAGTTATCACCATGCAGCCAGGAAAATCGAGGAATTCATAAAGAATTATTAAACCTTAAACCCAATAGGGGGTCAAACCCAGTACAATGAGCAGTTCTGAGGACATACTGAATGAAATGAAGGAGATCAGTCCATTACTGGCTGATATGGTCCGCACAAACCCTTATACCCTTCCGAAAGGTTATTTTGAGCGTTTGCCGGGTACCGTCCTTCAAAAGATACAGGATGCTCCGGTTTTGTTGCCCGGCTTACCCCATACCTACCAGGTGCCTGATAATTATTTTGAAACGCTGCCGGATTCCATACTTTCTAAGTTGCAAACGAATGCCGTTGAGTTAACCGAAGAACTGGAAATGGTTGCCCCAATTTTGAACCAGATCAGCAAAAAGCCGGTATTGAGTCTGCCCGATGGATATTTTGAAGCGTTACAACCACTAGATGTCATTGATCAGCCGGGAACAGCCAAAATTGTTACGTTCAGAAATTATAGCCGCTGGATCCAATATGTTGCCGCTGCGATGGTTACCGGGATCCTTGTAACGGGTGCTTTTATCTTTACAGATTCTAATAGTTATCTTGAACAGGAGAAAAAAGTGAGGACCGAAATGCGTGGATTACCGGATACGGCAAAAGATGCCGGTATACTTAAGCCTGATGCAGATAACAGTGAGGAAGTGGCCGATAATATTCCCGAAAATTCCTTAACAGGAGAAGAGGCCGCTCCTTCCCTGCGTAAATCAACACCTTCCAAATCAACATTGGAATTATTGAGCGATGAAGAATTGAAAAAATACCTGGAAGAAAACGCCATCCCCGAGCCTGTGTATCCTGATAATACAGAAATAGAAGATTCTTTATGAAATACTATCTCACGTTAACGCTGTTCTTACTGGGTTTCTCCGCATCTGTGTTCAGCCAGTCGCCAAATCCCGGAACGGTTGCCAGAAATATCCAGGGCCTGAAAATTGAATTCATTACCAAACAACTGAAACTCATGCCCGACGAAGCGGGTTTCTGGCCAGTGTACTATAGTTACACAGATGAGCTTGTAAAAGCAAGAAAAGAACAGACAGAAGACCTGATCGCCAATGAGGAAAAGATATTAGAGGTTAGGAAAAAATTCAGGCCCGAGTTTAAAAAAATATTGGTTTCTGATGACCGGGTGATAAAAGTATTTCAGATCGACCGCGATTTTAATGCACTCTTAAAAGCCGAACTGGATAAACGGGCTTTACAAAAAGGCGGTCAGTAAATATTCCGGTCTGTTAAGGGTATACAGGCGATTTAATATCGTGATAGAACAGGAAGGTCCATTTTTCATCCTGTCCCTGCTTCCACCATTGCTGTCTTAGTTCCATTGACCGTTTACCATCAAAATCATATTTCGCTACAAAGCGGCTTTTCATCTGCTGTAGTTGGGGTGCCACATCCGCACCAAAGAAAGCGGTCTGTTCATTTTCTTTGATCCAGAATACCTGGTGAAATTTACTGTGTGCCCCGGTCAATTGATAATGGATATAATTGTCGATGGTTCCTTCATCCTCATCCAGCCAGGCTACGCGACTGAATTCTTCCAGTAAAGCAAAATCTTCTGTTTTATAAGAGGCAGAACCCACGCTCATCGCATAATCAAACTCTCTTCGCTGTACAAAATAAGTGGCATAAGGAAAACTGATAAAACGCTCATCTGTCTGCGGGTTGTTTATGGTAATACCGCCAGCATGGTCTTTATGCAGATGGCTCATCAACACTTTGGTAACCTGAGCGGGATTGATCCCTGCTTTGAGCAGGTTATTGTGTAACTGTAATGATCCGTTGGGTTCCGTATAGCCAAGCCCCGTGTCCAGCAGGATAACATCTTTATCGGTAATGATAAGAAAGGGTTGTATTTCCACGAGTAGACTTCCAACAGGACGGGAGTTGAGTTCTTCGGAGTCTGTATTGAACGGAACAAAGACCTTGGTTTTATCGATTGTAAAGGAACCTTCTGAAAGCGGAATTATGTTCATACCCCCTAGCCCCCTGAAGGGGGAATTTATTTTGTAATAAAATGCAAATGTAGTTATAGCTGATCAAGAATTGGAATGCGTATTAACTCCCCCTTTAGGGGGTTGGGGGGTATCATCTCAGTACCATCTGCCTGTCTGCATCCAATCGTAACAAAATGAAAATTAATATTGTAAATGTCAATAATGATGAACCTCCATAACTGATCAATGGCAAAGGAATTCCCACGATGGGGAACAAACCGATGGTCATACTTACGTTTACGGCTATATGGAAGAAGATGATGCTGGCTACGCTATATGCATACACGCGGCTAAAAGTACTTCGTTGCCGTTCGGCCATCTTAACAATCCGGTAGAGAAGAAAAAGATAGATACTCAAAAAGATGGCACAGCCTACAAAACCAAAGGCTTCGCCTAAAGAAGTAAAAATAAAATCCGTGTGCTGCTCGGGTACATATTTACCACGTGTCTGGGTTCCTTTTAAAAACCCGCGGCCCACGAGGCCTCCGGAACCGATGGCGATCTTGCTTTGTCGTACGTTATAATCATCCGGTTTACGGGCTGCTTTTTCACCAACTTTCTTTTCGGATTTTTTATTCTTGCTGCAATCATATTCCTTACCTACCATGCTGTAGATACGCGTACTCTGGTAGCACTCCAATACATTATTGAAGATATACGGAACGCCAAATCTTTGGGTGCCCACACAAAACAACCAGATAGCAACAATCAACACCATGGCCCGTTTATTTTTCTTGTTTTGTTTTCGCACAAGAAAGATGATGATCCCTGCAATTACGGTAAGTGATAGGGCTAATATATTCGGATCAACAATCAGGGTAGCAATAACCAATATGGCAAAGGAAGAACCAAAGATGAGGATCTGTGCCGGTAACCCTTCACGGTACATAGCTACGAGAAAGGCTGAGTAGACCAGTGCCAGACCCAATTCGTGCTGTGCAATGGATAAGGCAGCGGGTGCAATGGCAATGGCCCCTGCAATCAGTTGCGATCTGAGCTTACTGAAATCTGTTTCCTGCCTGGATAAAAATTTAGCCAATGCCAAAGCGGTAAAGATCTTGCATAATTCAGCCGGCTGCAGGTTAAAACCACCGCCAATGGGGATCCAGCTTTTTGAGCCATTAATATTTTTTCCCAATACAAAAGTGGCGAGCATTAATACGATACCGAATGCATATAACAGGTTAGCAAGGGCTGTAAATAATTTACTATCGGTCAACAAAATAAAAGTGGCCACTACGGTACAGGCCCCGGCAAAGATCAACTGCTTGCTGTAATTGGTCTTGCCCCCCAGAAAAGTCTGTAGCCAGTTGGTATCGGTACGGTACTCTACCATAAAAATGCAAAGGATGCCAATTGATACCAGGATGGCATACAGCCAGATAATGGTCCAGTCAACACCTGCCGATATATTATTATTGCGATTGTTCATTAACCTATTTTGTAATTCTTTTTGTTCTTTTTATCGTCGTTGATCAGAATGGCGGCACCATTAACTGTTTTCTTTTTCGGAACTGCCGGCTGTGGTTCTTTTTTAGCTGGTAAGGATGGGGCATCAGGATCTTCATTAATATTCTCCTCTGTGCTGTCTTCCGTTTCTTTCTTATTCAGCCGCTGTTCTATTAACTGCTGGTTTTCTTTCAGCCTGCGCAAAGAATCCTGTTTGGCAATGGCCAGGCGCATCACGGGTGGTAAGTACACTTTGTTTGTGAACTCCTCGATCATGGCTTGCCTTTCAGACCCTTTGATAGAATCACGCAGGTATTTCTCAACAATAAGGCTTGCGATAGGCGCCGCAACCCTTGCACCCTGGTCTGAGTTTTCACAGATCACCGCGATCGCTATCCTTGGATTATCACGCGGGGCAAAAGCACCAAAGAATGAGTGATCAGGTTGTTTAACACCTTTGGCATAATTCTCTACCGTACCGGTCTTTCCACACATTACAATATCCGGAATACGCGATCTTACCGCGGTACCATATTCCACCACTGCCTGCATACCATCCTGTACAGAATTAAAAACCGATTCCGGTATGCGGCTGTCTGTATGGTGTTTTATTTTAAAAGCTTCCAACATCTGGTCTTCGTCACCCCCTTCAATAGAATCCACCATATGCGGTGTGTAGTACCAGCCTTTATTGGCAATGATGGCCATTACATTTGCTAACTGTACTAGGGTTGTATTTACTTTACCCTGGCCAATGGCATTCGAGATCAGGTTGCAGGGAAATATCTTACGGCCAAACTCTTTGTAGTAATCTGATGCAACAGGGATCAATCCTCTTTTTTCTGAAGGAAGGTCAACACCCAGTTTATGACCGAGGCCAAATGAGCTGGCATATACATTAAAATCTGAGAGGGCACTGTCGGTTGATGGGAAGCGCGATTGTTCCAACAGTCTTTTGTATACAGTAGAGAAATAGCTGTTATCACTATGCGCCACTGCATCTGTAAACTGGAAAACGCCTTTATCCAGGCATTTGGGTTTGCCGGTTCCGCAACCGGTAAAATAACCCGGACAAACCACTGTGGTATTCAGATCGATCACCCCTTCCGTTAATCCAACAATCCCTACAACTGTTTTAAAAGTGGATCCCGGTGAATAGTAAGTTCCGAGTCCGCGGTTATTAAGCGGCAGTCTTGGATCAAGAAGAAGATCGGCAAAATGTTTTTTTTGCTGGCTGCCGGTCAGGTAGTTGGGATCATACGTAGGGGCACTTACCATACAGAGTATGCCACCTGTTTTTGGATCGATAGCAACAATGCTTCCCACTTTATTGCTCATCAGTTTTTCACCCAGTTTCTGTAATTCTATATCAAGGCTCAGATGAATATTTTTTCCGGCAACGGCTGCTGTATCATAGATGCCGTTTTCATAAGCGCCCTGGATCCGGCTTTTATTATCGCGGATAAAGTTTTTTACCCCCCTTTGTCCCATCAACACTTTCTCATACGAACGTTCCAGTCCGGTCATGCCCGCATAATCGCCCATCTGATAACCTTCGTCTTTATGTTTTCGCAGAAACGAGGTATCTACTTCACGGATATAACCCAACGCATGTGCGGCGGCACTGTAGGGATAAGTTCTTACGGAACGTTCTGTTAAAGAGAACCCGGGAAATTTATAGATGTTCTCATTCAGCCTGGCAAATAATTCAACGGTGAGCAGGGGTTCAAAAATGCTTTGTTTTACATAGCCATTCTTAAAAATCAGTTCACGGATCCTTTTTCTGTATTCTGCCGTATCAATATTCAATAAGGTGCAGAGCGAAGCAGTATCTACCCCTTTTGCTTCAGAAGGGATCACTACGAGGTCGTAACTGATGGTATTCTCCAGGATTGCTTTCCGTTTTCTGTCGAAAATGATACCTCTGTCGGGATAAATGATCTTTCGGAGCAGGGCATTATTCTCTGCTGCCAGCTTGTATTTCACCGAAAACAACTGAAGGTTTACCAGTTGTCCTGCGATCACTAAAAATACAGCCGCAAAAATGATCTTGATGATCCCGCCCCTGCTTTGGTTAAATACCGGCATATCTGTTTGCTAAGAAAAATGAAATAGTAAATGAAGTACGTGTACAAAGTTGCTGAATTGCATCAGTGTTTGTATCAATCAGTTGGTAAAAAGTTATTAATAGTTGTGAACGGGGGATGGTTCATAGTTCATGGCGTATGGTTCATGGTAGGGTACATATAAAGACTATGAACCATGATCTATGAACCGGCTTTACGCAGTATTCGCCCTCAAACGCCCCTTACGGTTAAACAGCATTTCTACCAGGAAGATCAATAACAGACTGATGGCGGTTGTGCCGGCAACTTTACCAAGGAAATAAACAAAGTTTCCGAATTGCAGCCATTCGATCAGTACTAAGTAAAAATGATGTACAAAGGTTAAGATGCTCACATATAGCGCATAAGGAGCCCAGCCCATGCTGTTACGGCCCGGCTCAATAAAACTCTGCTCGGTGGTTTCCTTAGGAATGAGCAGGTTGAGCAGGAAGGGCCTGATATAGGCAATGAGCACACAGGGTGCCGCATGCAGTCCCGGCGTGCCCGTAAAATAATCGAGGGTAAGGCCAAAGAAAAAGCTGATCAGCAATAACCAGAAACGGTTGATCTGGAAGGGCAGCCACAGTATGTATAAGAAATAAAGATAAGGAACGATGAACCTGTGCAAAGGCGGTACCTGGTTCAGGATATAGACCTGCACCAGGATAAAGAGCGCGAAGCGAATAATATTTTTCAGCAGGTTGCTCATGGGTTCTTAGGTGTATTGCTTTCTAACTGCATCTGTTCAGCATAACGAACGTTTTCTATGAGATATACGTACTGTATGCTGAAAAAATTTGTCGCAGTTTTAATTTTCAGGCTGTAAAAATTACTGGCCGATTCAGAAGCTATCTCGGCTACTGTACCGATCATCAGCCTGGGTGGGAAATTGGCTGAATACAAACTGGTAAGCACTGTATCGCCCTTGGTTACTTTGGCACCCTTGGTCACATTCTTTAACGTGAGATAACCGGGATCTGTTCCATCCCATTCCAGGCTGCCGGAACTGTTGTCCTTCTTCAGCATAGCACTTACTTTGCTGTTACGATGGATCAGGCTCATCACTTTACTGTAATGCGGACTGGTTTCCACCACTACACCCACAATACCATCCGGGCCGGTAACGGCCATTCCTTTTTTCACACCTTCATCACTGCCTCTTTCAATCGTAATAAAGTTTGCCTGTGATGAATAGGAATTGCCAACCACTCTGGCAGGTAGGTACGTGAATTTGCGAAAACGGCCGGTCGAATCTTTTACAAGCGAGTCCACCACATATTTCTTCCCATCATTCACGGGGTAGAAATTAGAAGCCAGCAGATTTTTCAATCGGGCATTTTCTGCTGTTAAGGAACGGTTGGTTTCTTTTAACGTGAAATATTCCCTGAAGCCGCTGTATTGTTTATTGATACTGCCGGTTACTTCATTGGCAGCAGAGGAGAAAAACGACTGGTGCGATTTACTGGCACTGCTCAACATAACGATCGCGATCACCTGTAACAGCAAAAAGCTGAGAAAGGTGAAGTATCGGCGTATGAAGAGAAAGATATTTTTCACTGAAAGCTTCGGTCTTTGAGCTTCGGGCTACGAGCGATACCTAAAAGGCCCGCAGCTCGTAGCTAACAGCTCGCAGCTTATTTTATCTCATGATGAATGGAAAACGCTGGTAGTTCTTCAATGCCAGTCCGGTACCGCGTACCACGCTTTTCAGCGGGTCATCGGCTACATGTACGGGCAATTTGATCTTGGCGCTTAATCTCTTGTCGAGGCCACGTAACAGGGCACCACCACCGGTGAGGTATAATCCCCTGCGGTAGATATCGGCAGCCAGTTCGGGAGGCGTGGTTTCCAGGGCTTTGAGGATGGCTTCTTCTATTTTGAAAATACTTTTATCCAGGGCTTCTGCAATTTCCTGGTAGCTTACCATGATCTGTTTAGGGATACCGGTTACCAGGTCGCGGCCATTTACAGGAAGGTCTTCAGGAGGATTGTCAAGGTCTTTCATCGCAGCACCCACATTGATCTTGATCTGTTCAGCGGTACGCTCACCGATCAATAAACTGTGGTAACGACGGAGGGCTTCCATAATATCGGCCGTAAATTCATCACCGGCGATACGGATACTCTGGTCGCAAACAATACCGGCCAGGGCGATCACGGTAATACCGGTGGTACCACCCCCGATATCGATGATCATATTACCTACGGGTTCTTCCACATCAATCCCGATACCCAGGGCGGCTGCCATAGGCTCATGGATCATATATACTTCTTTCGCACCGGCCTGCTCGGCACTATCGCGAACGGCACGTTTTTCTACTTCGGTAATGGAGGATGGGATACAGATCACCATACGCCAGCTGGGCGGGAAAAGGGGTTTTTTAGGGTAGATCATCTTGATCAACTCCCTGATCATCAGCTCGGCAGCGTTAAAATCGGCAATTACCCCGTCTTTCAGGGGTCTTACGGTACGGATGCTTTCGTGGGTCTTCTCGTGCATCATCAGGGCTTTCTTACCCACGGCCAAAACCTCTTTCATATTGTTCCTGTTAAGGGCAATGATCGAAGGTTCGTTTACTACCACTTCATCGTTATGAATGATCAGGGTATTGGCGGTACCCAGATCCATGGCAATCTCTTGTGTAAAGAAGTTAAACAATCCCATTGTATATAAAAAGTTCGTATGTGTTATGTAATGACAGCAAAGGTGGCTGAAAAAATTGAATTATAAAGCCTAAAATACTGATTTTTCGGGCGTTTTAAAAATATTCACAATAGCTTGGCTCGCGCCGGATTTAGCGTTGCGTTAAAAAGAATCAGCAGCCTGCTCAAAAAAGAGGCTGCTGAATGAATATCCCGGGCATATTTCGCCAGATACAATCCGTCTATGCCTGTGTTTATTCTTATAGAACAATAATGTTATAATTGATCCTTTTTGTCTTGCTCCGGTAATAGGCAATGGCAATTTCTTTCATTGCATTGATGCGTAATTTTTCAAGCGCTACTTTATCCTTATACATCTGCATTCTGAATGCCCAGATTCTTCTTTGTTCGGCATCAACTTTCGGTTCTATTTTTTTTATGAGTGTCTGTGATTCGGGAACACATTTTGATGCAGGATCTATCTGGCTTAAGATCTCCAGTGCCGCATTATAATAATTGGCTGCGATATTTACTTTCGCTTTTTGAATCAGGCTTGCACACAAAAGGTCCTGGTATCTTTTGTACAACTCCAATGATTTTGCCTGTGCCTTGCTGTAACAACCGGAAGCTTCTTCGGGTACATTCATTAAGATACCGATCGCTTCTTCAAAGTTTTGCAGATTGGCAAGCGTTTGCGATTTAGCGATGATATCATTGCATTTGGACTCGTAATAATTCAGGATCTTGTTTTTTCCTGTTTCTATGAATTTACTATACTCCCAGTCATTGGTATTGATCTGGTTGATGGCACTGGTAATGGCCAGGCTCAGATCCTTACCATTACCCTTGATGGTTTTTGACATGGAACCAAACAGTAAATTATTTTCAACCTGTTTGATGAAGAGACTGATATCGCAATTAATCATGGTCAGATCCTGCATGCCACTTTCTACAATGCGTGTTTCATTGATCGCGAATTTGGGATAGATCACAAAATTATTATCGTAACCACTGGCCGCAATGCCGCCGGCAGTAACGATCTGCGTGATCTTTGTCTGCAACCTTGAGAGCTGTGACTCATTCAATCCTTCCAGATTCTCAGGCATCACAACTGATAAGGCGATCTTACCCAGCTCGGGAGAAACCTGTGCATCAAGACCGGAGAAGAGCAAAAAGAAAACGGTGAGGATAG
>CBHRAM010000081.1:0-11226 GCA_966076165.1 uncultured Chitinophagaceae bacterium | reverse complement strand
AACAATATGAGCAGAATACAAGAACTCTTCCAAAAGAAAAACAGCAAAGTACTGAACGTGTACTGCACAGCCGGCTACCCGCAACTGAACAGTACATTAACTATCCTGAAAACTTTACAGGATAATGGTGCCGACCTGGTAGAACTGGGCATGCCTTATAGCGATCCTTTAGCGGATGGACCGGTAATACAGGCCAGCAGCACACAGGCATTGGAAAACGGTATGACACTGACCGTGCTGTTTGAACAATTAAAAGATCTGAGAAAAGATATTCATATACCCGTGATCCTGATGGGCTATATGAATCCTATTCTTCAATATGGATTCGAGGATTTCTGCAAAACTGCAGCAGCAGCGGGGGTTGACGGATTGATATTACCCGATCTGCCTGAGTATGAATTTGAGACTGAGTATGGTGCCATCATCAAAAAATATGGGTTGGATTTTATCTTTCTGGTAACACCGGAAACTTCCGATGAACGTGTACATAAACTGGATGAATTAAGTTCAGGATTTTTATATGCGGTCAGTTCATCTGCCACCACCGGCAAGGATAAAGATTTTAATGCGGTAGAAGCCTACCTGCAAAAATTAGAGGCAAAAAAATTAAAGAACCCCGTACTGGTTGGTTTTGGTATTAAGGATAAAGAAACTTTTGAATCTGCCTGTAAATATGCAAATGGGGCCATTATCGGAACGGCTTTTATTAAAGCCTTAGAGAAGGTGGATGATATCTCCGGTACTGTAAAACATTTTTTAGGTAATATCCGATGAAAAAGAAATTATTCGGTATTGTATATGTTGCCTATTTTTTAATAGGGTTCACAGGTTTTTTCAAATTCAGATTGTATGCCTATACAGAACAGGATTCATGGAATAAAGTGCTCCATGATCATTTTTGGATAATACTTCTGGCGGCTTTTATTATGGGAGATCTGTTGTTTATTTTTTATAAAACGGCCTGCCCGGAGCAATATGAAAAAAGAAAAAATCGATTTGGGTTTAAAATTTATATGCCATTTCTGTGTGTATTGTTATCCTTTCTTTTAAATCTTGGATCTCTTTTTCATATTGATACACTAATGGGAGATAAAGGAAAATTGGTCATCAACGGGATTGTGATGAACAAAAGAACAAGACCGGGATCGAAAGGCGGAATGAATTATTTTGTAAGTATCAGTGATACAGTTACAAAACTGAATTATTATTTTGAAGTGAAAAGGAAAGTGTACTATAGTTACACATGGAACGAATCGGTGCACAAAGAATTTTCGATAAGCCGGTTGGGTATTATTTATCGGAAAGAAGAATAGATAAAATAAAGTATCAGAGCGACAAACGGGACTCGAACCCGCCACCTTCAGTTTGGGAAACTGATACTCTACCGGATGAGCTATTGTCGCTTTTAAAGAACCAAATAAAGTTAAGATGAAACTGGCAATTATCAAATACAATGCAGGAAACATACAATCGGTGCTTTATGCACTCGAACGGATAGGGATGGAAGCTATTGTAACCGATGACCATGCAGCCATCAAAGCCGCTGACAAAGTGATCTTCCCAGGTGTAGGTGAAGCCAGCACGGCCATGAATTACCTGAAAGAAAGGGGGCTGGATACGGTCATTAAAAACCTGGAGCAGCCGGTTTTGGGTATTTGTCTGGGTATGCAGTTGATGTGTGCTTACAGCGAAGAAAATGACACAGAATGTTTAGGAATTTTTGAAGAACCCGTAAAATGGTTCAAGACAGATCAGCCAGGAATAAAAATACCACAGATGGGCTGGAATACGATCTATGATCTTAAGACCGATCTCTTTAAAGAGATCAAAGAAAACAGTTATGCCTATTTCGTTCACGGTTATTATGCCGCCCTTGGCGAACATACGATCGCAACAACAGATTATATACAACCCTACAGTTCCGCCTTACACAAAAATAATTTTTACGGCACCCAGTTCCACCCCGAAAAGAGCGCAGGTGTGGGCGAACAGATATTAAAAAACTTTATCGTTCTATAAACCATCAATTACTAACTACTAATTATTAATTACTAATTACATAATGCAGATTATTCCCGCAATAGATATCATCGATGGAAAATGTGTTCGTCTTACCCAGGGTGATTATGGCCAAAAGACCATTTACAATGAAAACCCTTTAGAAGTAGCGAAAGAATTTGAAGCCGCAGGTTTGAACCGTTTACATTTGGTTGACCTGGATGGCGCTAAAGCCGGAGCTGTGAAGAACTGGAAAGTGTTGGAAACTATTGCTGCCAATACTTCATTGGTGATTGATTTTGGCGGTGGAATTAAAAAAGAAGAAGATGTGACGATTGTGTTTAATTCCGGAGCCTCACTTGCCACTATTGGCAGCCTGGCGGTAAAGAATGAAAAATTGTTCATTGAATGGCTACAGAAGTTTGGAGCCCATAAATTTTTGCTGGGGGCTGATGTGAAAGAAGAGAAAATCGCCGTGGGCGGATGGCTGGAAACCACGGACCTTGACATTTTTGATTTTATCGGGAAGTATTTTTCGGAAGGGATCCAGCAGTTGTTTTGTACAGATGTGAGTAAGGACGGAAAATTAGAAGGCCCCTCCGTTGAACTGTATACAAAGATCATTACCCAATTTCCGCAACTGCATTTTATTGCAAGTGGGGGAGTAAGTTCGGTAGCAGATCTTGAAGAACTGGAAAAGATCGGCTGTGCCGGAGCGATCGTTGGTAAAGCGATCTACGAAAACCGTATAACACTTGATGAACTAAAGAAATTTTAAACCGCGCCCTTGCGCCTTTGCGAGAATTATTTGCACGCAAAGACGCAAAGACGCAATTAGGAACTATGCTTACAAAAAGAATCATACCCTGCCTCGATATCAAAGACGGCAGAACTGTAAAAGGGGTCAATTTCGAGAATATCCGCGATGCCGGTGATCCGGTTGAGCTGGGTGCCTTCTATGCACAACAGGGCGCCGATGAACTGGTATTCCTGGATATCACCGCCACTGTTGAAAAACGCAAGACCTTAAGCGAACTGGTTAATAAGATCTCACACCATATCAATATCCCATTTACCGTGGGTGGCGGTATTGGCAGTGTGGAAGATGTGCGTGTATTGTTGCAGAACGGCGCTGATAAAATATCCGTGAATACCGCCGCTTTTAAAAACCCGCAACTGGTGGCCGATCTGGCAAAAGAGTTTGGCAGTCAATGCGTAGTGCTGGCTATCGATACCAAACAGGAAGCTGATGGCGAATGGTATGTGTACCTGAATGGCGGCCGCACCAAGACAGATACCCGCTGTATAGACTGGGCCCAACAGGCCGTGGAAGCTGGGGCAGGTGAAATATTGTTAACTTCGATGAACCACGATGGCACCAAACAGGGGTTTGCGCTGGACATTACGGCAACCCTGGCAGGTTTATTGCCGGTTCCGGTGATAGCTTCGGGTGGGGGTGGAACGATGGAACATTTTGTGGATGTATTTACAAATGGGAAAGCCGATGCAGCATTGGCGGCAAGTATTTTTCATTTTAAAGAGATCGCCATACCTGAGTTGAAGACCTATTTGAACAATAAAGGGATTGTGGTGCGGATTTGATAGAAACACATAGGATCATAGGGTGAGAAAAAGAGAACATAGTTCTATGTGCCTATGTGTTGAAAAGAAGCTGAGACGGGTTGTTGCCGTACAAGTGTGCGATTCCGCCAAAGTCGGGACAGGTGCAACTACAGCTGAATAAAGAACTGAAAGACGGAAACATGAATATAGATTTTACGAAATATGCAGATGGACTGGTACCTGCTGTTGTGCAGGACTATACCACGCATAAAGTATTGATGCTTGGCTTTATGAATGCCGAAGCATTGGAGCAAACAGAAAAAACCGGAAAAGTTACTTTTTACAGCCGCAGTAAACAGCGGTTATGGACAAAGGGTGAAACCAGCGGCAATTTTCTGGAGTTGAAAAGTATCGCATCAGATTGTGACCATGATACCCTTTTGCTGAAAGTGCACCCACTGGGGCCGGTTTGTCATACAGGTGCCGATACCTGCTGGAGCGAAAGTAACAATGCCGACAATTTTTTGTTGTACCTCGAAGAGATCATTAAATTGCGTAAACTGGCTTCCCCGGAAGAGTCTTATGTGGCCAAACTTTTTACCAAAGGCATCAATAAAATAGCCCAGAAAGTAGGGGAAGAAGCAGTTGAGCTGGTGATCGAGGCTAAGGACAATAACGATGAACTGTTCATCAACGAAGCTGCCGATCTGATGTTCCATTATTTGCTTTTGCTTAACGCCAAAGGCTTTAAATTGCAAGACGTAGCAGATGTTCTGCATAAACGCCATTCAAAATAATATGAAAAGAATCTTTACGCTTACCCTGTTGCTGCCCATCTTATGTATGGCACAAACCAATAAAGGGTTTACGATCAAAGGCAATGTAAAAGGCTTGAATGCCCAGGTAACGCTTGTGTCGGCAATCGACAATAAAGTGGTGGCTACGGATAATGCCGTGAATGGTGCGTTTAGTTTGAAAGGGCAGACTGCAGATCCAGATCTTTTCCAGATCAATATTGCCGGTGGAAAAGAGCCGATAGATCTGTTTATTGCCAACGAAAATGTGACCATCACCGGCGATCTGACTGATCTGAAAAATGCACAGGTTACCGGATCGGTTTATCAGAATGAATATGGTGCATTCAAAACAGAATTTATTCCGCTCTTTGATAAACTCAATGCACATGTAAAGATCATACAGGCAGAAAAGGATGCGGCCAAAAAAGATGGATTGGTAAAAGAGTATTCTGCCATGCGGGAAAATATCATGAATACCACCGTGAAGTTTTTAAAAGAAAGGCCGAATTCGCCTGTGAGTTCTTTTTTATTGGTAGCAGAGATGTCGTTGTTTACAGGCCCCGATGACCTGGAAGCAAAATATAATATGCTGCAGGGCGGTGCCAAGAAAGGATCTTTTGCAAGACTGATCGATAAAACATTAACGGATGCCCATACACCACAGGTTGGTGCTGTTGGTACACAGGCGCTCGATTTTACACAGAAGGATGTGAACGGTAAACCCGTATCACTGGCGTCTTTCCGAGGCAAATATGTGTTGGTGGATTTCTGGGCCAGCTGGTGCAGGCCTTGCCGTGCAGAAAATCCGAATGTGGTAACTGCATACAATACGTTTAAGGACAAAAATTTTACGGTTCTGGGTGTATCGCTCGACCAATCAAAACCCAATTGGGTAGAAGCCATTAAGGCGGATAATCTTGCCTGGACACATGTGAGTGATCTGCAATACTGGAACAACGCGGTTGCTCAGTTATACCACATACAAAGCATTCCAGCAAATATGCTGATCGACCCCACCGGTAAGATCATTGCCCGCGATCTCCGCGGTGAAGTACTTACACAGACATTGAAACAGTTGCTGACTAAATAATTTCACAAATCAACTAAGCCGCAGATTCGCAGATTGAATAATTAATCTGCAAATCTGCGGCTTTATCATTCTATCATTCCATCATTTCTTAAATAACTTCGCATAATTTTCTTCATCAAATCCAACCGCAACAACCTTATCTCCTTTTTCAATCACCGGCCGCTTAATGGCACTGGTATTTTCACTTAACACTTTGATAGCTGCTTTTTCATTGGTAACTGCCGCCTGAACTTTTTCATCCAGGTTTTTCCAGGTAGTCCCTTTTTTATTCAGCAGTATTTCCCAGCCCACCTGTGTACTCCATTGTTTGAGTCTGGCAGGGGTGATGCCGGCTTTTTTGTAGTCGTGGAACTCGTAAGGGATCTTTTGTTTTTCAAGCCAGGTTCGGGCTTTTTTTACTGTGTCGCAATTAGGTATGCCGTAAAGAATGTACATATTGACCGATTATATTTACAAAAATACCCATACATCTTTATTTTAAAGAAAAATTAAACCTTTAACCCTTACTTTGCTCTAAGCAATCGTACATGTACAAGTTTTTCCTCCTTTTTTCTCTTATTGGGATACAGATCTCGCTTTTAGCTCAGGGTAACAATAAACCCAAAACTTTGGCAGGCAGTATTATCGGTAATGTACTGGATAGTAAATCGGGTAAACCGCTTGCATTTGCCAGTATCCGTCTCAAGGGCCATTACGATACAGCTCATACCGTAACCATTGTTGCTGATAAGAACGGCGGATTTGATTTTGAGAAACTCATTCCCGGCTATTACAGATTATCCATTGATGTGGTGGGTTTTACAAAAACTGAGATGGACAGTATTCATGTGTATTCAGATCGGTTGGATATTAACCTGGGTGATATTAAACTGAATGAAGCTTCTACTGCATCGCTGAATGAAGTGATCGTGTATGCAGAAAAGCCATTGATTGAGAACAGGGACGGGAAAGTCATTTACAATGTATCGGAAAGTCCGTTAAGCAGCGGGAGCAGTGCTTCAGAAATGCTGCGGAATCTTCCTTTGATGAATGTGAATCCCGATGGTACCCTTCTTATGCAGGGCAAAGAGCCTTTGATCTTAATGGATGAAAAACCGATCAACCTGAGTGGACAGCAATTGTCCGATCTGCTGGAAAGTTTACCCGCCAATGTGGTAGAGAAAGTAGAGATCATGAGTAACCCGCCACCGGAGTATGCAACGTATCCGGGTGGGGTGATCAATATCATTACCAAGAAGGGCAGGGTAGGGATCTATGAGCGGATAGGGGTGAGTATGGGATCGAAAGGCGAAAGAGCTATATCCGGTAACTTCAATTACCGCAGCAGTAAATTGAATTTCACATCCAGCGTCGGAGTGGGTAATGGACAGGTATGGGGAAGTTCTTACTCACACAGACAGAATATTTATCGGGATTCAGTCAACTACTTTTATACCAATACCTCTTTTCTCAACCGCAACACCTATCCCAATGCGCGGATCCAGACGGATTATGATTTTACGAAAAAGAGTTCCATCAGTTTTGTTTACCAGGGAAATCTGAATTATTATCATAATCACTCCGATATCATTTCCTCGAACCTGGATAGTGGCATGCATATCTACAAAGCCAGTACACGTACCAACCAGTATGATGGCACAGGCTACAGTCATGGCTTTTCTTCTTCCTACCAGTGGAAGGGAACTAACCCCGTAGAAAAATTACAGTTATGGAGTGGGTTAAGTTTCAGCAAGAACAATAACGACAGGGATTTTTACCAGCAGTTCCTGCAATCCAATTTTTTGCCAACCGGACTTGATTCAACACAGATACAGCTGACCGATAATTATACCCGTTCTTTCTATTTCAACAGTAATTATAACAAGCCGCTGAATGATACAGGTACGATCTATTTATCTACCGGAGCTTCCTATTCAAACAATACCTACCACAATATCTTAAGCACCAGCTTTCTCCGCAAGTTTGATGGGAGGTATATCGGCAATGATCTGCTGAGTAATAATTTTTATTTTCACCAATCCATCATAACCGCAAGAGTGGCATTGGTAGTTGGCCTTCCTTTACATTGGCGTTTGATAGCAGGGGCACAGGCTGAGCATACCCGCTCAGATTTTCAGTTCATTAAAGGCAATTCTGCGGATGCCAATAATGCTTACTGGCGTCTGCTGCCCAATATCACTTTGCGTAAGGAATTCAGCAGGGAGTTGAATATGTCGTGGGTGTTCCGGGAAACCATCCGCCGCCCTGGTATTACCGAACTCAATCCCAATATAGATTACAGCGACCCCTATAATATCCGTTTTGGTAACCCGATGATCGCGCCTGCATTGACCGATAACTATGATTTCAATATCAGTTATGTGGAGAAGAAATTTAATGTCAATGCCAATGCCGGTTATAACCGGATCAAGAATGTATTCAATTCCATCCGCACATTGATCGATAGCGGCAAAACACAAACCACTTATCAGAATATCTCCGACCAGGAAGAATATTCAGGAAGCCTGTGGGCAGGCATTACAGTAACCAGAAAATTCCGGGTAAATATCAGCGGTGGCTATATTTATTACAAGTACAGCGATAAAGAAAAATTATTGTACCGGTACATTGATGGGGGCACTTTTTACACTACGCTGAATTACAGTTATTCTCCCGATAACCTTACGGTGATAGAAGCCAATAACCGTTACAGCAGTAATGCCAATCCTCAGGGAAAATCGCGCACAAATATCAATATGAGTATCAGTGCCATGCATAAATTTTTCAAGAAACGATTGATCGTATCACTGGCGGCCATTGATCCTTTTGGCCTGCAGAAATATAATGGCTTTACTTACGGAACCAATTTTAATATAGAAAGCCACAGCGAAAGCAATACACAGAATTTCCGTTTATCGATCAGCTACCAGATCAGTAAAACCATGGTGAGAAGTAAGCTGGATGATAAACAGAAAAAAGATGCCCTGGATAAACTAAAAGAAAAGTAAACCGCGCCTTCGCGCCTTTGCGTGCAAATTCTTCGTACGCCTTACTCTTCCCATTCAGTAACCATTTCCCCCTCTTTCAATTCCCTCCCGAACTGCAGCATATAACCGTTATTGTCAAGTATTGCAAACTCACGCATCTTGTGCGGAAAATTATCAATGGCATAACTAATGGTTACCTTGGTTTTGAGTGATTCCCAAATACCATCAACATCTTCTGTGTAGAAATAAAAACTGCCCGTAAAACCGGGTTGTCCGCTATAAGCTGAGTGTGCATTAGGCAGGGAAAACATAATGTTCACCTCGTCTTTGTGGAGATGGCACCAGCCCCATTCTTCATTCAATTCGTCTACTGTAAAACCAAGAAAGTTTTTATAAAAGGCAATGCTTTGTTGCAGGTCATTTGTCCAAAGCATGGGCGTCAGGCGGTCGAATTTCATAGAAAAGATTTCTGTGAAAACCTTGTGTTAAGCGGGTTGCTTTGCGATCCTTGTATTCAGCCAGCTGTCTTTAACCGGGATCATCCATTTGTTCATGAAGGCAGTTTTATCCAGCACCACATTATTGAAATAGATCGTGTCTTTTGTGATCAGGTTATTCTCCAATGCATAGTTCACCTGCGCCAATGGGATGGTCTCTACTTTATCCTTTACCAGGAAAGCCAGGTTCTGCCTGTTGAACATATCCACCTTAAAAGCTTCTTCAATCTGTTTGATCAATCTTACCGAACTATCGGTACTGCATCCGCTCACGCCGGCCGCAGTTTCATCAGCCATCAATACCACAAACTGCCCGAATAATAAATTCGCATACCCTTTTACCGGCGTGCCATGTGTATTCCATTTTTCAAGAAATTCATTCAGCATTTCTTCTATCTGTAAGGCTTCACTGATAAAGAACAAGCGGCTGCTCTGGTAGATCCAGACACGGGAAGAAGCACTGAAATCTTCGGGGATGAGGTGATGGTATTCGAAATTCATAGGACAAAAGTACAGATTTGACAGGATTTCTTGCCACGCCCTTTAGGGCGTGGATATGAATGTTTTAGAGAAAATCCGGCTTTAGCCCAAGGGTTAAGTCTAGGGTGCCGGGTATTGGTAAGCAAACTCGGGACTAAAGTCCCGCAGAAAATAATAGTAGGGATCTTATATCCACGCACTAAAGAGCGTGGCAAGAGAATATATTTTTCGTCATAGCTAAGTGATCAACAACTGTAGAAGGCTGCTTTATTCCATACTCGCAGCAATCATCTCAGCAATATCAAGAACCCCCACTTCATTCTCCATTTCCCGGTTCTTTACGCCATCGGTCATCATGGTATTGCAGAAGGGGCAGGCTGAAGCGATGAATGCGGCACCGGTAGCCAGTGCCTCATCGGTACGTTCTATATTGATGCGTTTATCGCCGGGTTCGTCTTCTTTGAACATCTGCGCACCACCGGCACCGCAGCAGAGGCCATTGGTCCTGCAGCGTTTCATTTCTATAAGCTCCGCATCCAGTGCTTCAAGTACTTTGCGCGGGGCTTCATAAATATCATTGGCACGGCCGAGATAACAGCTGTCGTGGTATGATATCTTTTTCCCTTTGAAGCTGCCACCTTCTTTTAATTTGATCCTTCCTTCATCTATCAGTTGTTGCAGCAAGGTGGTGTGGTGTATCACTTCATAGGTTCCGCCCAATTCGGGGTATTCGTTCTTAAGGGTATTAAAACAATGCGGACAGGTGGTAACGATCTTCTTAATGCCATACCCATTCAGTACCTGGATATTCTGATAGGCCATCATCTGAAACAGGAACTCATTACCCGCTCTGCGTGCAGGATCACCGGTACAGGCTTCTTCTTTGCCAAGGATGGCGTATTTGTATCCTACCTTATCTAAAATTGAAGCAAAAGCTTTGGTGATCTTTTGTGCGCGCTGGTCAAAACTGCCGGCGCATCCCACCCAGAAAAGAATCTCAGGACTTTCGCCATTCATCATCATTTCGGCCATAGTGTTCACCTTCATACAGCAATGTTTATACGAATGTACGGCGTTTTTTGCATCCCTTCAGCCTCCGATATTCCCTGTTTGATATTCATCATTCATGGACTTATCGTATTTTCATTTTCTATGGCATATATCATTTTCATGGGATTTCTGGTAAGTTTCCTGGGGCAGTTACCATTGGGTAATATGAGCTTTACCTCCACACAGATCTGTATACAGGAGGGCGTTAAAAAAGCCTGGCAATATGCGATCGGTGTGGCCATTGTGGAAATGATCTATCTCCGGATGGCTTTAACGGGGATGCATTGGGTGGTTCAGCACAGAACCCTGTTCCTGGGATTGGGCTGGTTAACGGTTGTATTATTTTTTGTATTGGGGGTCATGGCTTTTTCAACTGCCAGAAAACAGAAAGAAGAAAAGAAAGCTTTACTACTGAATAATAAATTGAACAGGTTTGTGCTGGGCTTAACCATGAGTGCATTGAATCCTGCACAGATCCCTTTTTGGTTTTTATGGACCTCTACCCTGATCCAGGCAAAAATATTACCGGTTGCCACAAACCCTTTTAATGAGTTTACTATCGGCGCCGGAACCGGAACCCTTGCAGGATTAGCTGTTTATATCCATGGCGGAAACTGGCTGGTTGCCAAAAAGAAAACCAGCAATCAAACACTGAATAAGATCATGGGTGTGATCTTTATGATCACCGCATTGATACAGCTGTGGCGAATGTTGTATCAGCCGTGGATATAAAATGAAGTGAGTAGTGAGTTGTCAGTAGTGAGTTTTTTTGTTCTCACAACTCA
>CBHRAM010000080.1:0-11262 GCA_966076165.1 uncultured Chitinophagaceae bacterium | reverse complement strand
TTATCCACCCATAAACGCGCAGCGGCATAATACGGAGAGGTTTGTTTTTCATAACTGGCTTTGATGCGGTCCAGCAGTTCTTTCTCTGTTGCGGCACTTACTTCTTTTCCCTGCGCTTTCATTCCGGCTACCTGTATCTGCAATAAAGTTTTGGCTGCCTGATCGCCACCCATCACTGCAATTTTTGCAGAGGGCCATGCATAAATAAATCTTGGGTCATAGGCTTTGCCACACATCGCATAATTACCGGCACCATAACTGTTACCAACAATAATGGTGATTTTCGGAACCACGGAATTGGCTACCGCATTCACCAGCTTCGCACCATCTTTAATGATACCGCTATGTTCACTGCGGCTGCCAACCATAAAGCCGGTCACATCCTGTAAAAAAACCAATGGAATTTTTTTCTGGTTACAGTTCATGATAAACCGTGCGGCTTTATCGGCACTATCGTTATAGATCACGCCGCCAATCTGCATCTCGCCTTTTTTATTCTTGCTTACCAAACGCTGATTGGCCACAATCCCTACGGCCCATCCTTCAATTCTTGCATAACCGCAGAGGATGGTCTTTCCATAATCTGCTTTGAACTGGTCGAACTCGCTGTTGTCAACGATCCGCTCAATAATTTCCAGCATATCATAAGGCTTCAGGTTGCCTTCGTGCATGATGCCGTATAATTCGTTGGGATCTTTTTTGGGTGGCGCAGCTTTGATTTGATCAAAACCCGCTTTGGCAGGTTCGCCCAGTTTGTTCATGATCTTTTTAATATGATCGAGACATTCCTGTTCGGTCTTGAATTTATAATCAGCGATACCGCTGATCTCGGTATGGGTTATGGCTCCACCTAGTGTTTCATTATCGATGTCTTCCCCGATCGCAGCCTTCACTAAATAAGAGCCTGCTAAAAAGATACTGCCATTGCCTTCCACCATCAGGGTTTCATCACTCATAATAGGTAAGTAGGCTCCTCCAGCTACACAGGCACCCATCACCGCAGCGATCTGGGTTATCCCCATGGCACTCATTCTTGCATTATTACGGAAGATGCGGCCAAAATGTTCCTTATCCGGAAAGATCTCATCCTGCATGGGTAGAAACACTCCGGCACTATCCACTAAATAAATCACCGGTAAATGGTTCTCCATCGCGATCTCCTGCATACGCAGGTTTTTCTTACCTGTGATCGGAAACCAGGCACCGGCTTTCACGGTCTGGTCATTCGCAACGATCATGCACTGCCTGCCGCTCACATAACCCAATCCGGCAACGGTGCCCCCCGATGGGCAGCCTCCCTGCTCTTCATACATCTCAAACCCGGCAAATGTGCCTATCTCAGTAAAAAGGGTACCCTTATCACATAAGTATTCTATCCTTTCCCGGGCGGTCAGTTTATTACGTTCCCGCTGTTTTTCAATAGCTTTTTTGCCTCCCCCCATTTTGATCTTTTCAAAATGTTGCTTAGCCTGACTTACAGCCATTTTCATCCAGTCTTCATTACGGTTAAACACAGCATTCATATGCGAACAATTGTTAGTATTTGCAAATATAGGGTGTAAGTAAGTTACATGATTATTGAATGTGATCACACCCTCTCCACCCCGCCATTCACTAAGCCGTTATGGCACCCCTCCTCGCAAAGCGAGGGGGAAAAATCATGTCAAGTATTTCCACTTTCTAAATAATCCTCCCCTCCCAGGGGAGGTGCCCAAAGGGCGGAGGGGTTCATGATCTGTGCACGACACATCATAATAAATAAACAACACCCCTCATTACCCCAGATTCCCATTTTGCTTTATATTTAGCCAATGCCTTACGATTATATCATTATTGGTGCCGGGTCGGCCGGTTGTGTGCTGGCCAACCGTTTAACAGAAGATGCCCAATGCACGGTGCTGTTGCTGGAAGCAGGTTCAAAAGACAGTAAACCTGAGATCCATATTCCGGGCGCTTATACCAAACTGAACCGGACATCGGTTGACTGGGCTTTCTGGACAGAGCCCCAGAAGCATATTGATAACCGTAAACTCTTTATTCCCCGTGGAAAAACCTTAGGCGGCAGCAGTTCTACCAATGCCATGGCTTATGTAAGGGGAAACAAAGAAGACTTTAATGAATGGGCCGCATTGGGCAATAAAGGATGGGGGTATGAAGATGTATTGCCTTATTTTAAAAAATCTGAAAATAATGAACAGTTTGGTGAGCCTTATCACGGAGAGAACGGGCCTTTGAATGTTACCTTATCCAAACAGCCCAGCGAACTGGCCAGTGTATTCATAGATGCCTGTGAAGAATGTGGTATACCGCGTAATACCGATTATAACGGAGAAGAACAGGAGGGAGCCAGCATGATGCAGTTCACCATCAAAAAAAACAAACGCCATAGTACCGCCACTGCCTTTCTGAAGCCCGCTATGCGAAGGCCGAATCTTACGGTAAGAACGAATACACAGGTGAAATGTATCCTCATAGAAGATGGCAAAGCAGTAGGTGTGGAAGTGATCACTTCCCATTCTGATACAGAAAGGATCAACTGTACCAAGGAGATCATTCTTTCGGCAGGGGCCATTCAATCTCCGCATATCCTGATGTTATCGGGTATCGGCGAACCGGCTGAACTGAGCAAACAGGGCATTGATATCAAACACCCCTTACCCGGCGTAGGTAAGAACCTGCAGGAGCATGTGTGGACAGGTGTTAGCAGTTGGTCAACCATACCTACCGGTAACTCGGTGCTCAAGCCATTGAATATGGCGAAATCCGTTTTACAAAGCCTGCTTTTTTCATCGGGACCTTTAAGTAACAGTCCGCTCGAAGCCAATGCTTTTTTAAAATCAGACCCCTCATTAACACGGCCCGATATACAGTTTCATTTTGTGCCATTGGGGATCAAGGATGATTATTCCACAGATATCTACAATATCGATACCTTTTCAAAACAGGATGGATTTGCAATCCTCGCTATCCTGATCAGGCCTGAGAGTAAGGGTTCGGTAGGTTTGAAAAGTTCTAAACCCAAAGACCCTCCATTGATCCAGCCCAATCTCTTATCGGACCCAAGGGACAAAGCCGTTTTGCTTACAGCGTTAAAAAAATCAATTGAAGTGATCAATGCCAAACCCCTGCAGGGTTATTCGGTTGACGGGATGTCGTTTCCAAAAGAACCCATTACTGACGAAGCACTCTGGGAGCATATCAAAAAAAGTGCAGAAACCCTTTACCACCCGGTAGGTACCTGTAAAATGGGTAACGATAGCATGGCCGTGGTAGATGATGCCTTGCGGGTGTACGGCGTAAAAAGCCTGCGCGTGGTGGATGCTTCCATTATGCCTACGATCATTTCCGGAAATACCAATGCAGCCTGCATCATGATCGGGGAAAAAGGGGCCGATCTGATCAAATCATCTTATTAAATCACCCGTTTACCGGTATTTTTCGAATTGTGTTTGATTTACACATTGTTTTATTATTTTAGCGAGACTAAAACGCTACAACTTGGCTACTGAGAAAAGATCGCTTGCTCCTTCCCCAAAAGAAGGCAAACCCGCTTCTATTGCTGCAAAAGGGAAGAAATCCGGCAAAACGCTGCCGGTTACTGCCGATTCAGGGTCCGTAAATGATCAAGTGAAGAAAGTGGCTGCCAAAACCAAGAGCGCCGCTAAAGCTGCTCCCAAAAAAACAGCAGTCTCTGCAACGCCTAAAAAAGCAGCCGCCAAAAAAACGGTAAAAGCCAGCAAACAAGTCATTCGTAGGATCATATTCCAGATCCGTTTTAAAACTGTTTACGGCCAGGACCTCTATATCATGGGAGATCACCCGCTTCTGGGTAATAACCAGGTAGAGGATGCTGTCCATTTGCAATATTTTAATGAAGAATACTGGTATCTCTCTTTAGATATCCCGGTATCGGAAATCCTTGATAAGGATATTACTTATCACTATCTCTTAAAGAATGCAGACGGTACCGTGAATTACGATTGGGGTAATGATAAAACAATCAACCTTGCAAGGATCACAACCGAAGAACTGTTGATCATGGATGCCTGGAATTATGCAGGATATTTTGAAAACAGTTTTTATACCGAACCCTTTACCCAGGTTTTATTAAAAGGGAATCATACCCCAGTTAAAGCAACGGCTCCTGAAAACACAACACATATCCTCAAAGTAAAAACGCCTTTATTAGCAAAGGGGCAAACCCTTTGTGTATTGGGTAACAGTCAATCATTGGGTGAATGGGACCAGGCAAACCCTTTGCTGATGAGCAGGGAAGCGGGTAATGATTTTTTTGCCTTATCACTGGATCTTTCTAAGGAATCATTTCCTGTAGTATATAAATATGGCGTTTACGATACCGTTAAGAAAACATTCATCCGTTATGAAGACGGTAATAACCGCATATTACATGATGCCGGTAAAACCAACCGAACAACTGTGATCAATGATGGTTTTGCCGTGTTACCGAATAATACCTGGAAGGGTGCCGGTACGGCGATCCCTGTTTTCAGCCTGCGCAGTGAAAACAGTTTTGGTACCGGAGAATTCAGTGATCTGACATTGCTGGTTGACTGGGCCAAAAAGACCGGATTGAAGATGGTGCAGATCCTGCCCATCAATGATACTACGGCAACACATAGCTGGACAGACTCTTACCCTTATGCGGCTATCTCAGCGTTTGCGTTACATCCTTTGTATTTGAACATTTCAAAGATCTTTGATTCGGCCCCTGCCCGCAAACGTTTGCAAAAAATAGAAGCGGAGCGGTTACGCCTGAATGCATTGGCTGCAGTGGATTATGAAGCTGTAACAAAGATCAAATATGATTATGCTGCGTTTGCATTCAAAGAAGAAGGATCAAAAATATTAGCTTCAGAAGACTACCTGCAATTTTTTGAGCAGAACAAACACTGGCTGGTTCCTTATGCCGCATTCTGTTATCTGCGCGATCAATACGGAACAGTTGATTTCAGTAAATGGCCTGCCTATAAACAATACCACGCAGCAGATATTGAAGCACTTGCGGATAAGAAATCTGCAGCTTTCAATGATCTTGCCCTGCATTATTTTATTCAATATCATTTGCACCTGCAGTTAAAAGAAGCAACTGCGTATGCACATGCCAACGGTATCATCGTAAAAGGAGATATCGCGATCGGTGTGTACCGTCATGGAGCGGATGCCTGGCAGAATCCTGAATTATACCATCTCAATTTTCAGGCCGGTGCGCCACCGGATGATTTTGCTGTAACCGGTCAGAATTGGGGATTCCCAACCTACAACTGGCAGCGCATGCGTGAAGACGGGTTTGCCTGGTGGAAACAGCGCTTTGAGCAGATGAGTTATTATTTTGATGCATTCCGCATTGATCATATACTCGGCTTCTTCCGGATCTGGAGTATTCCGATGGATGCGGTAGAAGGGATCATGGGCCATTTTGTTCCGGCTATACCAGTGCATATCAATGAATTCAATAGTAAGGGGATCTGGTTTGATCATTACCGTTATACACAACCCCATATCACTGAAAATGTATTGTGGCAGGTATTTGGATATGATAATGAACTGGTGAAGAGCCTCTTTCTCAAACATGAAGGAAATGGGGTGTACACATTGAAGCCGGAATTCAGAACCCAACGTTTGGTGGAACAGCATTTTGCTTCACTGGACCAGGATACCCAACATGAAAAAATAAAACAAGGGCTTTACACACTGATCAGTAATGTGATCCTGTTTGAAGCTGAGAACGGCGATGGACAGCATTTTCATTTCAGGTTTGGTATGGAAAACACAAGTTCCTTCCGCAGCCTGGAATATGGTACTCAACAACAGCTGCGTGAACTGTATGTAAACTATTTCTTCCGCCGCCAGGATGATTTCTGGATGAAAGAAGCTTTACAAAAATTACCGGCTTTAAAACGCGTGACCAATATGCTTGTCTGCGGTGAAGACCTCGGCATGGTTCCTGCCTGTGTACCGGATGTAATGAAACAACTGGGTTTATTGAGCCTGGAGATCCAACGCATGCCCAAAGATGTACAAACAGAATTCTTCCATCCCAATGATGCTCCTTACCTGAGTGTAGTTACGCCTTCTACACATGATATGAGTACGATCCGCGGCTGGTGGGAAGAGGACAGGGAACGTATTCAACGCTTCTACAATAACCAATTGGGCCAATGGGGCGATGCACCTTTGTATTGTGAAGCATGGATCAACAAAGCCATTGTATTACAACATTTATATTCCCCTGCCATGTGGAGTGTGTTCCAGTTACAGGACCTGCTCGGCATCAGCGAAACACTGCGCCGCGAAAACCCGAATGAAGAACGGATTAACATACCCGCCAACCCCAAACATTACTGGCAATACCGTATGCATCTTACATTAGAACAGTTATTGAAAGCAGATGATTTTAATGAGGAGCTGAAAGCATTTGTGGCAGCAAGCGGAAGGTAGGGAATCATGAATATTGAACAAGGAATATTGAATATTGATTTTTATTTCAGCATTCAATATTCCTTGTTCAATATTCGATATTCCCTCTCTTGACTTACCTTTGCAGCCTAATTCCTCCGATTTGAAACTTCACTATCGCCAGCAAAACCTTCCTTTCGAATATCCATTTACGATCTCTAACGGTCGTACCAAAACACACCAGCCTGCCTTGGTGGTGGCATTGGAACTCGGGCCTTTTACGGGTGTGGGGGAAGCGCCGGCGATTGTATATTACAATGTTTCCGTTGAACAAATGATCGCCGACCTGGAGTCGAAAAGAACCCTGGTTGAAAAATTTGCTTTAACAGATCCCGAACGTTACTGGCATTATCTGCACCATTTATTTCCGGATAATCCTTTTTTGGTTTGTGCGCTGGATATGGCTGCCTGGGACCTGTATGGTAAAATGAAAGGCAAACCTTTGTTTGAATTGTGGAATACCCGATGGGAAAACACACCGGTTACGGATTATACGATCGGGATCGATAGCATTGAAAAAATGGTTGCTAAAATGCAGGCCAAACCATGGCCGGTATATAAGATCAAATTAGGCACGGAGGAAGATCTTGCCATCATGCAGGCACTCAGAAAACATACGGATGTTCCTTTCCGGATTGATGCCAATGCCGGGTGGACAACAGAGGAAGCTCTGGAGAAAATTCCACAACTGGCTGCATTGGGTGTGGAATTTATTGAACAGCCATTGGCAAAAGATAATTGGGAAGGAATGAAGACCCTGTTTGAGAAATCGACACTCCCTTTATTTGCTGATGAAAGCTGTGTATCGGAGCATGATGTAAAAAAATGTCACGGACATTTCCACGGCATCAATATCAAACTCACCAAATGCAGTGGCATCACGCCGGCGCTGCGTATGATCAAAGAAGCCCGGTCATTGGGTATGCAGGTAATGATGGGCAGCATGAATGAAGGCACCATCGGTTCTGCAGCCATTGCACAATTTCTTCCGCAGATAGATCAGGTAGATATGGATGGGCCTTTGCTGCTCTCTGAAGATTCTGCTACAGGTATACAATTCGACTATGGTAAAGTAAGTATTACGGGTAAACCGGGCCTGGGTATTACTTTGTTATAGTTTTTCACCTTAACGAAATTCTAACAATCCACTTCATTTCTGGCATTGCGTTTGGCTTAGTAAGGGTATAAAACTTTGAACTATGAAAAAGTTATTATTCTCCGCAATGTTAGTTACCGCTTTCTTTATGTATAATGAAAGCCAGGCACAGGTAAGGTTTAATATTAACCTGAATGTAGGTGCAAGGCCTGCCTGGGGTGTTCCTGGAAATTATGCAGGCGATTATTATTACCTGCCTGAGATTGACAGTTATTATGATATCCCAAGCCGCCAGTTCATTTACTTTGATGGCCGCAGTTGGATCTATGCTGCAAATCTGCCTTATATCTATCGTGATTATGACCTCTATCGTGGTTATAAAGTAGTGGTAAATGAACCAAGGCCTTATCTCCGTGGTGATTTCTACCGCGACCGTTACCGTTCGTATTATAATACCTATCGCACAAGAGTAGAGATCGGGTCGCGTTATGATAACGACAGGTACAACCGGGGAAGATGGGAAGACCATGATAATGGCAGAAGAGGATGGTCTGAGCGTAATGACCGTGACCGTGATGACAGAAACAACCGAGGCCGTGACCATGATGACCGTGGCCGCCGCGGAAGAGGATAAATCTACAAGCCATGAAGCAAATGTTTCATGGCTTTTTTATGCCCTTCTCTGTGCAACTCTATACCTCTGTGTTAAAAATGAAATTCAGCTCTCTTAGGGAGATTTTTTCAACACAGAGGCCACAGAGCTCAGGAGTTCCACAGAGAAGATCTATAAATCAGTTTTGTTTTCCTCGCTTCACTTATCGAATTTCGTTGCCTTATCGATCTACTATGACACCGGAGAGAAGGGAGAAATTATTAAGTGTGTTGAATAAACGCCAGGCAGGGTTAACCGTGGTGATGGAGAACGTACACGATCCCCACAATATATCCGCAGTGATGCGTACCTGTGAGTCGGTGGGGATCCAGGATATATATGTATTGACCACTAAGATCGCCAAACACAAACGGTTCGGGCCCAAAAGCAGCAGCAGCGCCGCTAAATGGTTAACCATACACCAGCATACGGATGCGGCAGAATGTTTCGCTGAATTACGCAAGCATTACGATAAGATATTGACCACGCACCTGGCAACCGATTCGATCGGTTTATACGAGATCGATTTCACGGAAAGGGTAGCATTGGTATTTGGAAACGAACATGATGGTGTGAGTGATGAGATCCGGGCCATGGCGGATGGTAATTTTATCATTCCCCAGATGGGTATTATCCAGAGCCTGAATATTTCGGTGGCCTGTGCGGTGTCTGTGTATGAAGCATTACGACAGAAAAAAGCAGCTGGTCATTATGACCAAACATCTTTACCGGCAGAAAGGGTAGAGGTGCTTTTAAAAGAATGGGGATTTACAGAAAACGATCTATAACAACGATATGAAAAAAATACTGATCATCCTTTCTTTACTGCTTGTACAGCAATCCATTTCTGCACAGTCAATCAGAAAACTGAAAATAGGAGAGCTGCAGAAAATGATTGATACCAGCACTGTTCCGCTGGTGGTTAATTTCTGGGCAACCTGGTGTGCTCCCTGTATTCATGAAATCCCCTGGTTTGAAAAAGCGGTAGCCGCCGTAGCTGATAAGAAAGTGAGATTGGTATTGGTGAGTATTGATTTCCCCGGTGAATATCCAAAAGGGATCACTGATTTTGTAAAGACCAACCATTATACTTCACAGGTGATCTGGCTGAATGAGACCAATTCGGACCTGTTCTGCCCTAAAATAGATAAATCATGGGATGGCTCTATCCCAGTAACCTTAATGGTGAATAATAAGAAGCAATATCGCCAGTTCTACAAACAACAATTACCTGAAGCAAAACTGCAGCAGGAATTACAAAAACTGATCGAATAAAGAACCCATCAGGCTTCTTCCTCTTCTTCTTTTAGTTTTTTAAGCTTTGCTGCCAACTGGATAGAAAAGAGTAGTGCGGCAAAACTGATCAGGGCCATCGCAATGCCCCAGCCGCTTCCATAACGAATGCCATCGGCCAACGCATACGTGATCAGGAAAATGATGCCGAGGATAAGAAGGGTACGGAGTGTAGGATTTCTTTTCATATGCATTCGTTTGGTTATTTGGCTGTGATGCAGTGAACAGGTATTTTCCATAAAACAACCTGTATCTATTTTCAAGCCCCTCTGCGGTTATCTCTGCCTCTCATGTTCTCTGCGGTGAAAGATGAGTCAAATAGAAACCTCGCCTATTATGCAAGCCTATTTTCACCGCGGAGGCAGGGAGTAGGGGAGTTTACGCAGAGGAATGCTTGGTTCCTTCCTTTATTTTGCGTTCTTCTACTTCCTTGGTTAGATAGGTTATGCTCACATTCAGCTCAAAACCGATCAGTAAGATCAGGGAATTGAAATAGATCAGGATCATTATGATCAGTACCGTACCTATCGACCCATAGACCTGGTTATAGCTGGCAAAATTGTTTACCCAGTAAGAGAAAATAATGGTTGTGATCAGGGTTAACACGGTGGCAAGTATCGATCCGGGTGATAACAGGTCCCAGCGTTTTTTGATCGAGGGGGCGAATTTGTAAATAAAAGCGATGCCATAGAAAACAAGCCCCAGGATAATGGTCCATCTAACCGTACTCCACCAGATAACCCTGTTATCCCTTTTCATTTTAAAAACATTCTTCAGCAGGTAGATCAGCTGCTCCCTTCCCAGGAACAGGGCAAGTGAAGCGATCAGCACCAATACGATCAGGATCATGGTAAGCCGTATGGCCCTCCAGCGTTGGTGCAGGAAGATATTTGTGTGCTCCTTGATCGATTTATCAAACGTGCGGATGATACCGATCATAGCATTGGATGAATAAAAGATCAATAACAAGAAGCCAAATGAAAAAATGCCTACGTGTTGATTATTAAGTAGATCACTAAGGATATTTGCAATAAAATTATAAGTGCTGGAATTAGGAGTAATGTCTTTAAACAGGCGGAGCACTTCTTTTTGCAGGCTATCCGGTTTGGGAAATAAAGGGATCAATGAGAACAGGAACAGGATGCCTGCCGGCAATGCCATGATCAGGTTAAAGGAGATGGCCGCCGCCCTTTCATTCAATCCCACTTTATTGATCTGCTTTAGGAAAAAATTCACCACATCATAGACCGGTATGCCACGAAAACCGGGAATGACCCAGGTTTTGCTTTTGCGCAGCAGATAGGCAATGGGTGCCCAACGGATCAGTATGCGTTCAAGTCTTGTCAATGCCGGATCTATTTGGTTTGTTTTTTAGCCATATACGCATCCAGTGCTTTCTGGTATTCTTTGGCATATTGGTTGTGCTCGCTGAAGGTACTGCTGAAATGATGGTATCCGCTGAAATCACTTTTGGCAACAAAGAACAGGTAATCGGTCTTAGGGGCGTTCAATATGATATCAATGGTCTTGGGTGAAGGCGTACAGATCGGCCCCGGGGGCAATCCTTTTCTGCGGTAAGTATTATAAGGGGATGGGTTGAACAGGTATTTCTCATAGATCCGCGTTAAAGTAAAATCTTTCATGGCGTATTTAATGGTAGGACAGGCCTGCAATGGCATCATTTTATTAAGCCGGTTGATATAGACACTGGCGATCTTGTATTTATCGCTGTCGTAATTGGTCT
>CBHRAM010000079.1:0-11308 GCA_966076165.1 uncultured Chitinophagaceae bacterium | reverse complement strand
AGCTCAACACCATCAACAAAATTCACATCCACCCTGATCGGATCTGTGTCTTCTACTTTATAAGCTGATCCATCCAATAATCCATGAGAAACAAATTTGTTGGTACCCTTCAAACGATACACAAACCTTGAACTCCCCTGTATCATCCCCTGGTTCAACAATTTTCTGAACGGTTCATCAAAACTGATATGCCCAAGATCATACAGCGCTTTGGTCCACATACGGCTGTATAATAAATGTCCCACCGCATGTTCTGTTCCGCCTATGTACAGGTCTACCTGGTTCCAGTAATCACTTACTTTTCTGTCGCAGAAAGTTTCGTTGTTATGTGGATCCATGTAGCGGAGAAAGTACCAGCTGCTGCCTGCGTAACCGGGCATAGTATTCGTCTCCAGTTCTTTTGCCACCCATTCTGGTATATTGGCTAAGGGACCTTCTCCTTCAGGACCGGGACTATAACTATCTACTTCAGGTAATAACAAAGGCAATTCTGTTTCGGCCAATGGAATGGCAACCCCATTTTTCCACTGGATCGGAAACGGCTCTCCCCAATAACGCTGGCGGCTAAATGCAGCATCACGCATTTTGTAGTTTACTTTCTTTTTGCCAATGCACATTTCTTCCAGTTTCTCATTCACAATGCCTATTGCATCGCGCATCACTACTCCATTCAGAAATTCGCTGTTTTCCAGTTTAGCATCTTTGGTAGGATTGGCATCCACGCCATTATAATGCTCACCGATAATATTCGTGATCGGAATATTGAAATGTTTCGCAAACTTATGGTCGCGTTCATCACCGCAAGGCACACCCATAATAGCACCCGTTCCATAACCTGCGAGCACATACTCAGAGATCCAGATCGGAATTTGTTTTCTATTGAACGGATTTACGGCAAATGCTCCTGTAAAACATCCGCTGATCTTTTTCTCAGCCTGTCTTTCTCGGTCGCTGCGGCTTTTTACATAAGTGATATATTCTTCTACCGCCTGCTTTTGATCAGGTGTTGTAATTTTTTCGATCAGTTCATGCTCCGGTGCTACCACCATGAAATCTACGCCGAAGATGGTATCGGGACGTGTGGTGTATACAGTTAGACCATGGTCCATAGTCAATGGTCCATGGACAACATCAAATGCAATCTCCGCACCATACGATTTACCGATCCAGTTCGTCTGCATTTCCTTCATGGCTTCACTGAACTCGATCGTTTCCAATCCCGACAATAAACGATCCGCATATTCTGTGATACGCAGGTACCATTGGCGTAATTTCTTTTTTACAACAGGATGTCCGCCACGTTCACTTACACCATTTACCACTTCATCATTGGCCAATACCGTTCCCAAAGCCTCACACCAGTTCACTTCGCCATACCCGCAAAAGGCAAGACGATAGTTCATTAAAATATCCTGCTTTTCTTTTTCAGAAAATGCTTTCCATTGTTCTGCTGTAAATTTTATGGAAGCATCTCCCGGACATTCATGTTTTGCATTCCCGTTCTTTTCAAATTCTTCCACCAACAGTGTTACACTTTCAGCCTTCAGCGTTAAGCGGTTAAAAAAGCTATTAAAAAGCTGTAAGAAGATCCACTGCGTCCACTTGTAATAACCGGGCTCACAGGTGCGAACTTCACGATCCCAATCGAAGCTAAACCCGATATTATCTAACTGGCCGCGGAAATTATCAATGTTCTGCGCCGTACTTTTTGCGGGATGCACACCATGTTCTATAGCATATTGTTCTGCGGGCAGTCCGAATGCATCATACCCCATCGGGTGCAATACATTAAAGCCCTTCAATCTTTTAAAGCGGCTGTAAATATCGGAAGCGATATAACCCAGCGGGTGCCCCACGTGTAACCCCGCACCGCTTGGGTAAGGGAACATATCCAACACATAAAATTTGGGTTTGCTGCTTTCATTGCTAACCTTGTAAGCACCGGATTTCTTCCAATGCGCCTGCCATTTTTTCTCAATGTCTCTGAAGTTGTATTCCATACCCTTACCCTTACAGGGCTTTATTTTAGATGATGCATTTTAAATATTGAATATCGATCAAGGAATATTGAATTTTGAAGTGGCAGGAATGAATCAAAGAAGGTAAATTCCAAAATTTCCCAATTCCAAAATTTCAAAATTCAGTAATCCTAACATTCCTTTAACCGGATTCCTCATGGAAAGCCCTATTTTCAACCGTAAAATCAATATTAGCGTGGTTGCAAATGTAAGTGTTTAGGCTTCAAAACCGTACATTTGCCCTATGCCCCGCAACGGGGAAACGGCATTTATATTAAAAATATTAGCATGGCGATCATCGGGAAAGCATCATTGAAACGCAGCAAGCCCAATTACATTTACAGTATCGTGGGAGTGGCCCTGGTTTTATTGATCATGGGTATCATGGGCTGGTTCTTTCTGAACATCAATTCGGTGGGCAATACTTTTAAGGAAGATATCCGCCTGAGCGCCTACCTGCGTACCCTGAATAAGGATACGATCGGGCAGATCCAGCTGTATATTTCGAAGCAGCCTTTTGCGAAGAATGTGACCTATGTTGACAAGAACACCGCCAAACAGATCTGGAACAAAGAGAACAATGAAGACTGGGCCAAGATCCTTGATGTAAACCCTTTACCCGAGAGTATTGATTTTTATGCGAAGGCCGAATATGTGAATACCGATAGCTTGGCCAAAATATCCACTAACCTGATGGCGGCCTATGGCGACCAGATAACGGAATTACAATATCCCAAAAGCCTGGTAAGTAACCTGAATGAGCGGGCATCTAAAATAGGCCTGATCTTTCTGGTAGTGGCCATTATTCTTTGCCTGATCGTAACCTTCAGCATAGACAATACCATTCGTCTCGCCATGTTCAGTAACCGTTTTTTGATCAAAACGATGCAGATGGTAGGGGCAACCAGGAGTTTTATCGCGCGTCCGCTGGCTGTTCGTGCATTGATCAATGGGTTGATCAGTTCAGGGATTGCCATCCTTTTACTGTTTACGATTATTGGCTGGGCCGAGAGCCAGTTTCCCCAATTAAAAGTGATCCGCGATACCAAACTCACGATCATCCTCTTTGGTGGATTGATCCTGCTGGGTGTAGGCATTTCGGTGTATAGTACCCATAGAAGTGTGATGAAATATCTGAAAATGAAACTGGATGAACTGTATTAGATCATAGTTGATGGTCCATAGAAAAACCATGGACTATGGACATTTCCTTATCTTACAACTTTAAAAAACCTATATGAGCGAGCGTAAACAACAAAATGTAGATTCTACTTTATTTACAAAGGAAAATTATACCTGGATGCTGATTGGTGCTGTGGTGATTGCTTTGGCTATGTTGCTGATGAGCGGCGGAAAGAGTACCGATCCAAAAGTATTTGATACCAAAGAAGTATACGGCACTACCCGTATTACCATTGCACCCATCCTGTTTATCCTGGGATTGATCATTGAAGTGTATGCGATCTTTAAGAAACCAAAAGCGGCGTAGGACAGTTTGGAGTCTGAAGTTATTGGGCGGTGCTGGGCACCGCTTTTTTTATGCCTATACAATTCATTACCGATGATTCATTTCAAAGTGGCAGCACAAAGCATCCCCTACCGGGAGGCGTAGGGCTGGGTAACAGGGTTCAAAAGAAACCGTAATTCAATCTTTCCTGCTATCTTTATTCATACCACTCAGTATCTCCCGACTGATCCCGCCAAAGGAGAAGCAGGGGGTGGATAAAACAAACTAACTATTATGACGATTTTCGAAACCATTGTTATTGCCATTGTTGAAGGATTAACCGAATTCCTGCCCATCTCCTCTACCGGTCACATGATCATTGTGAGTTCTATCATGCATATTGCCGCAGACCCTTTCACCAAATTATTTGAAGTGGCCATCCAGCTGGGTGCTATCTTGTCGGTAGTAGTTCTGTACTGGAAAAAATTCTTTCCGCTTAACCGTTTCAATTTTTATATCAAACTGATCGTTGCCGTAATACCTGCTTTGGCGTTAGGGGCTATCTTTTCCAAGAAGATCGATGCTTTACTGGAAAGCCCTTTAACCGTTTCAGTTACCATGTTGCTGGGTGGTTTTATCCTTTTATTCATTGATAAACTTTTTCAGCAACATACGGTTGAAAAAGAAGAGAATATCAGCCTTTCCAAAGCGTTCAGCATAGGTGTTTGGCAATGCCTGGCAATGATCCCCGGCACTAGCCGCAGTGCTGCCAGTATCATTGGTGGTATGCAGCAGAAACTAACCCGAAACCTGGCTGCAGAATTTTCTTTCTTTCTGGCGGTTCCTACCATGGCCGCAGCCACCGGTTATAAATTATTAAAAGCCTGGAAAGAAAATCCGGAATTATTAAAAAACAAAGACAATCTGATCGCACTGGGCCTTGGAAATATAGTGGCATTTATCGTAGCCATGCTCGCCATCAAATTCTTTATCGGCTTTTTACAGAAACACGGCTTCAAACTATTCGGCTGGTACCGCGTAATCGTTGGTGCCGTACTGTTAGCATTAGTATTAACCGGCTACCTCAAATAATTTCTAATTACTAATTATTAATTACTAATTGGTTTCCCATGAAGACTGCACCTAAAAAAGTAATCAACGGCTGGGCCATGTACGATTGGGCCAACAGTGTATACAACCTCGTGATCACGTCCACCATCTTCCCCGCCTATTACGAAGCGGTTACGGGTGATGGAAACGATGCCACATCCAATGATACGGTGCATCTATTCGGGAGGGAATTCGTAAACACTTCCTTGTACAATTATGCATTGGGTATCGCTTTTTTGATCGTGGCTATCATGTCGCCACTGCTTTCTTCTATTGCTGATTATAAAGGCAATAAAAAAAGTTTTCTCTTCTTTTTCTGTACCATGGGAAGTATTGCCTGCAGTGCCATGTATTTTTATGATAAGACCAACCTCGCCTACGGGCTTCTTTGCCTGATCATTGCCTGTGTAGGTTTCTGGAGCAGCTTGGTTTTCTATAACTCTTATTTACCCGAGATAGCCGCACCGGAGGACCAGGACAGGGTAAGTGCCAAAGGTTTTGCCATGGGTTATATCGGCAGTGTGATCTTACAGATCATTTGCTTTGTATTTGTATTAAAACCCGATCTGTTTGGCATTACTGTTGGTAAAGCTTCACAGATCTCTTTCCTGCTGGTAGGTGTCTGGTGGTGGGGCTTTGGGCAGTTCTCACTGGCTCGCTTACCCAAGGGAACGCCTATCGAACAAACAGGTGACCGGGGTAGCGTATTTACACATGGTTATAAAGAACTGAATAAAGTCTGGAACCAGCTTACACATCTTCCCATTCTGAAAAAATATTTAGGAGCTTTCTTTTTCTATAATATGGGGGTACAAACCGTAATGCTGGCAGCTACTTTATATGGGAAGAGTGAATTGAATATTCCTACCACCAATCTTATCATCGCTATTCTGATCATACAATTAGTAGCTATACCCGGCGCTTACATAATCGCAAAGTTGTCTGAAAAAATTGGCAACTTCAGGGCATTGATGATCACAGTCTCCATCTGGATCATTTTATGTGTGATCGGCTATTTCTTACCCAAAGACGGCATCAATGAGTTTTATGGATTGGCCGTATTGGTGGGATTTGTAATGGGTGGCATTCAATCACTCAGCCGCAGTACGTATGCTAAACTGATGCCTGAAACCAAAGACACCACTTCTTTCTTTAGTTTTTATGATGTAACCGAAAAGATCGCGATCGTAATCGGTATGTTCAGTTTTGGCTATATCAATGAATATACCGGTTCGCAAAGAAATTCTGTACTGGCATTGGTAGTTTTCTTTGTGATCGGCCTGATTCTGCTGATCTTTGCATCTGCGTCCCAACACAAAAAAGCATCAGTACTTTAATATGAAACTATATACAGTCAGCAGCGGATATTTCAAATTGGATGGTGGCGCCATGTACGGCGTGGTTCCCAAAAGCATGTGGAACAAATTAAATCCTGCCGATGAAAATAATCTCTGCAACTGGGCCCTGCGTTGCTTACTGGTTGAAGAAGGTAACCGTTTAATCCTGATTGATAACGGTTGCGGCAATAAACAGGACGCAAAATTCTTCAGTCACTATTACCTGCATGGCGATACATTAGACACATCACTTGCCAAACTGGGCTTTCATAAAGAAGATATTACCGATGTTTTTTTAACGCATCTTCATTTTGATCATTGTGGTGGCAGTATTAACAGGGATGGCGATAAACTGGTTCCTGCATTTAAGAATGCTGTTTACCATAGCAATGAAGACCATTGGCAATGGGCCACGGTTCCGAACGACAGAGAAAAAGCGTCTTTTCTCAAAGAAAATATTTTACCGATCAAAGAAAGTGGCCAGTTACAATTCCTGAACGTACCCGATAAAGGCTTTGCCAGCAATGGCCTGTTAAGCAGTACTCCTTTTGCAGAAAATTTCTCTGTACGTTTTGTAAATGGCCATACCGATAAGATGATGCTGCCCCAGATCCAATACAAGGGCCGCACGATCGTATATATGGCCGATCTTCTGCCTTCTTTGGGACATATTCCTTTGCCCTATGTGATGGCTTACGATATGTTCCCTTTAACCACACTACACGAGAAGAAAAGCTTTCTTCAGGAGGCCGTGGATAATGATTATATCCTCTATTTTGAGCACGATCCTGTAAACGAGTGCTGCACCCTGCAAACTACAGAAAAAGGGATCCGGCATAAGGAGATCTTCAGCCTGACCGATATATAGCCCTACAGGCCGTAGTTATATTCCATGGATTATTACCGTTATTATCCCCAGCAAAATCGGTGTTTTCAATAGTGATGGGTATAGAATATCCATTAATTTGAGCGCAGCAATTTTGTACTTAAATCCAATATCCATGCACAAAAGCCAAATTGCGTCCTGCCCAGACTGTGGCGGGCGTATCCCCTTTAAGCAATTCGTGCAGTTGAACAATTATTCAGCTACCAATTGCTCCACCTGTAATACCCGGATTGAGATCTCCAACCGTACCACCAACGCTATCATGGCCGGTATTTCCGGATTAATGTCTGCCGTTGCCGTAGTGTTCTGCGCCTATTTTGGTGAGGAAAAATACCAATCACTTTTTGGAGGGATCTTTTTTGGCTTATGCCTGGCTGCTCTATTTATTGTGGGACTATGCAGCTATGCTTACCGGCATTCGAGGTTAAACAGGATCTGTAACCGTTAACGAATTACCTGAAACTGATCATGGAACTGAGTGGATAACGCAGGTTGCGGTATTGCATCATATCTACTTTTACACTCCCTACTACAATAGGGCTCTCTATGCGTAGCGGGATGTGGTTGGCATCATCACTTACCCAAACTGTCATTTTTTCGCCGCCTTCAAACAGGGTTCCTTTTACCAATAATGGCTTGAATTTGATGGCCCTGAATTTTCCATATTTGGTTTTGATCTCTTCCTTCCCTAAATATTTAATGTAGAGATTGAATACTTCATTATCAAGGAACATAGTGAACGGGATCTTGTCTTCCGGTTGGTACTTTGTGAAATCAATATTTCTGGCGTAATAGATCGAACTCAATACATCCTGCACACAGGCCGGCACTTTAAATACCCCGTCCGTAGCCACAGCTGTTGAGGTTTGTTTGTTGAAACTTACATTCTCATATTTCTTAAACCCACCTTCACTAACATTCCGGATAAATTTCAGTGGTTGTAAAGTAGTGGTATCAATAAAAGATTCATAACGGTCGCGCACTTTAAAGATCCAGTCGTAGCTGGGATTGGAACTGCCCACTCCCACCACATGGTAAACCGGATGGTTATTCAGGTGCTCCTGTGTAACGGTAAAATTGGCCGAGCCTGCATTGATATATAAACCCACCACAGAATAAAACACATTGAAGGATATATTTTCCCCGTCCTGAAAAGCTCGGTTGCGGATACCACAAAACTCATCACCTGCCGACAATGAACGCCAACCTAATATCATCAATAACACCAATCCTGTCTTTTTCACTCGGTTACCTGTTTATTTCTGAATAATCTGATCCCCAATATAAACAAACTCCCTGCAATAGCCGGAATGATCAGGTTTATGATCCAGATACCTGCAGCGGTGGCAACGATGCCTACCGTATTGGAACTTAATAACCCAAACAGCTGAATACTCACTTTACCCCTGAAACCCAGCTCGGCCAGTGCAATGGTGGGTACAATGGCCAGCACCAGAAACATCACACAAACCATGGAAGCGGCATCCACCCAGTTAATATTCACTTCAAACACCTGCAGCAATAATATGTACTGCAGTACAAATACAACGTCCCGGCAGACAGAAAGGACTAAAATTCTTGTTAATTCTTTCCAATGAAAATCTTCCAGCTTCTGCACAAAGAATCTATGCCTGCCAATAAAGGGAATTTTTTCCAGTAATTGGATCAGCCATGACAACCGGAAAAAGAGCAGGATAAATAATACAATACCTATCGAAATAACCCAGATCAGGCTGTCTAACCAAAACCCGGATAAACCCTCCAGGTGATGTGTGTTATCCAATAATTCAAAACGCATATATAAGAGCCCGGTCAATCCGATCAAAAAAGTGATGATGATCTGGCTCATGCTTCCTACCAGCGATAAAACAATACCGCGTAAACGGTTGCCCTCTTCCAGGTAAATTGCCCGGGCAACAGACTCTCCCGCCCGGTTCAGGGTATTGAAAGCCAGGGCCTGTCCCGCAAAAACGGCTTTATACGCCGTAGGGAAAGACACTTTCTGTATCCCCAACACCAGTACCTGCCATTTGCGTGCCTCAATTCCCCAGTTCACAAACATTAATACGATCACCAGCCAGAATTTCCAGGATTGCGGGCCGTAAATGGCCCCTACAATCAGGTTCCAGGATTGGTGTACATCTGCCTGCTTTTGGATCTGGTTGTAAATGGAATAGGATAACCACACAAACAGGATAGGGCCAACAAAATAATTGAGAAATATTTTCAGCTGCTTATTCAGGATCAGGCATTTTAGGCAGTACAAAGAACGGTCATCGGGGCGAGATAGAAAAGCGTGAATCGTCAGTAGTGAGTCGTGAGTATTAGCCATTTAAACCAAAGCACCCTGACTACTCACTACTGACTACTCACCATTCCCTCAAACCCCGTATTTTCACCAAACAATGAAAAAGCCAGAGATCATTTTAGGCATTGACCCGGGAACCCAGTTGATGGGGTATGCTTTATTACGCATCAGCAATGGCCAGCCACAGGTAATATTGATGGATGTATTAAAGCTGACCAAAGAAAAAGATATCTATGCCCGCCTCGAAATGATCCATACCAAAGTGTGTGAGCTGATCAAATTATACCAGCCTTCCACTTTTGCCATTGAAGCCCCGTTTTTTGGAAAGAATATACAGAGTATGCTTAAACTTGGGCGCGCACAGGGCGTAGCCATTGCCGCAGCCATGCAGGCCAAAATACCGGTTACAGAATATTCGCCTAAAAAAGTAAAACAATCCACCACCGGTAACGGTAATGCAGACAAGGACCAGGTATGGAAAATGCTGCAGCGAACATTGAACATTGAAGAAAAACCACAATACTTCGATGCCACCGATGCATTGGCCGTAGCACTCTGCCATCATTACCAAACTTCTTCCGTTCTGGGTAAAGCCGTAAAAGGCTTAAAAGGATGGGACGATTTTATTGCAAAAAATCCGGGGAGGGTGAAGAAGTAGTTTTAAATGGTAAGTAATAAGTTTTAAGTAAGGATCCTACAAAACACACTTATTACTTACCACTTAAAACTTATTACTATTATAAGGCCGCTACTATCTTCTCCTGTACTTCTTTCAATTCTTCCGTAGACAACTTCAGTTTAGGTCGGTTAAAATTCAGGTCATCGGCACTGTTGATAGGAATCAGATGCACATGCGCATGCGGCACTTCCAGGCCCACAACGCTGATCCCGCAACGGTTACAGGGAAATGTCTTTTCAATGGCATGGGCAATGGGTTTGGCAAAGACAAGGATCTCTGTCAGGTAATCATCACTAAGATCGAACA
Organism: uncultured Chitinophagaceae bacterium; assembly: GCA_966076165.1. GTDB lineage: Bacteria > Bacteroidota > Bacteroidia > Chitinophagales > Chitinophagaceae > Sediminibacterium. The sequence continues at coordinate 1,217 of CBHRAM010000079.1, read as the reverse complement.
GCTTATCTGTTTCTGTTTTTGGCACAACGAGTACATGTCCTTTCACCAAAGGAAAAATATCCAGAAAGGCGAAGAATTTTTCGTTTTCGAGGATTTTGTAAGAAGGGATCTGGCCGGCGATGATCTTTGAGAAGATGGTCATGGGGATTGGGAAATTTTGGAATTGGGAAATTGGGAAATTTTAAGGTAACCACAAAAAGAAAGCGCCAACATAAAGTTGGCGCTCAAATCAATTTCCCGATTTCCCAATTCCAAAATTCCAAAATTTCCTAAACGGTAATCTCTTCCACCCTGAACTTCATCACCCCGTTCGGTGCCTGTATTTCGGCGATCTCGCCTCTTTTCTTGCCCATCAAGCCCTTTCCAATGGGTGAGCCTGCAGAGATCTTGCCTAGTTTCAGATCGGCTTCTTTTTCACCTACCAACTGGTAAGTGACCGTTTTTTTAGTGGCCATATTGGTAATGGTTACCTTGGTTAAAATCGTAACCTTACTGGTATCAATGGTGTTGGTGTCTACAATTTTGGCATTGGCTATCACGCCTTCCAGTTGTTTGATCTTGGCTTCGAGCATGCCCTGCGCTTCTTTGGCAGAATCATATTCGGCATTTTCTTTCAGATCGCCTTTTTCGCGCGCTTCCGCAATAGCTCTTGATGAAGCGGGACGGTCAATAGCTTTCATACGATGCAGCTCTTCGCGCATCTTATCAAATGTCTCCTGGGTCACGTACATATTAGCATCACTCATAATCTGGGCTATTAAAAGGGTCAAAAAAAATACAACGCCACATTTGATTGCAGCGTTGCAGGGCGTCAAAAATAAGAAAATCGCAGAAAATTTACCTTAAAAAGACTGATTTTTATGAAATGCAGCGCATTTATCTCTTTAAATAAGCGCATTCAAGCCGGAAAATGCCCTTCCCAACCTTTATTTTAGAAAAAGATTACTAAATCCCCAACTTATCCAACACCACTTTCGCCATCCGGTAAAAAGCTTCATAACTATAACCGGCAATATGCGGGGTAATGATCACATTGGGTTGCGAGAGTAACCAATCCAGATCTGCTTTTTCATCAGCAGTATATGTGTCTAATTTTTCGTTCTCCAGCACATCCAGGGCTGCGGCTTTGACCTTGCCATTTTGCAAGGCACGGATCAATGCCTTGGTATCCGTTACTTTTCCGCGACAGGTATTGATAAAGTAAGGCTGCTTTTCCA
>CBHRAM010000078.1:0-11343 GCA_966076165.1 uncultured Chitinophagaceae bacterium | reverse complement strand
ACAATTATTTTACAGATCAGATCTTACTCATGACCATGGCTACCATTCTATCACATTTGCTTAAATGAAAATGAAGAATGTCTTCTTTTTGATAGTATCCTGCAATCATTTCTTTTAACATGACTTTTGCCCGATTCAGGCGGACCTTTACATTTATCGCACTGATATCAAGGCATTCCTGTGTTTCCACCACATTCATGTCTTCAATTTCCCGCATCACAAATACCAGGCGGTATTTCTCCGGAAGTTTATTGATGGCATCATGCAGGATGGATTTTAATTCCGAATTCATAGTTGAATGTACTGGGGTTGGTAAATGATGGTTATTGTGCTGTTCGGATATTGTTCTCATTCGGTCTTCATCCATAACTACCGATCGATTACTCATCCTGATACGGAGCAGGCATTCATTGATCAATATCCTCGTGAGCCAGGTTGCATAACTGGATTTAAAACTGAATTTGTGTAAATTTTCGTAAGCATTGATATAGGCTGCCTGCATAGCATCTTCCACCTCCACTTCATCTTTTAGGATAGACATGCCAACTCTGTATAACCGCTGGTTATATCTTCGGATGATTATTTCATACAGGTCTTTATTCCCCTGAAGTATCCTGGAAATCACTTCACTGTCTGAAGCATTGAGAAACCCGTTAAGTTCTTCCTTCTTCATTATCTGGATTAATGAAATAATTAGAGAAATAACCCTGTGAAAGGTTACAAAATATTTCTCTTTTCTGTAACCTTTTATCTTTTCGGTACTCCAATTTACGATAACAACAGTATTTACCCTTTTTTAAAGAGAGAAAACATGATTGTAAAAAGACTGGAAGACAATACGATACAACTTGACGAGACACAATACGGGATGTTCCATAACCCCGCCCTTCGTATGGATGCTTTTATACAGACAGACGAAGAAAAGATCCAACTCATCGCAAAACATTTTGAACAGATCATGCACACCTTGGGACTTGATCTCACAGATGACAGTTTGAAGGACACACCTCAGCGGGTAGCCCGCATGTATGTAAAAGAAATGTTTAGTGGTTTAAACCCTTTGAATAAACCGGACTTGACTTTATTTGAGAATAAATACAATTATGGCCAGATGTTGGTAGAGAAAAACATCACCGTTTACTCTTGCTGCGAACACCATTTTGTTCCCATTATCGGTAAAGCGCATGTTGCCTACATACCTTCCCGTAAAATAATCGGGCTATCGAAGATCAACCGGATCGTACAATATTGTTCACGCAGGCCCCAGGTTCAGGAAAGGCTAACGGTTCAGATCGCCACGGAATTGCAGGATGCACTTGATACAAAAGATATTGCTGTAGTAATTGATGCAGCACATCTCTGCGTTTCTTCACGGGGGATCCGGGATACACAAAGCAGTACGCTTACTTCATTTTTTGAAGGGAAATTCAGAAATGAAGAAAATAAAAATGCATTTATCTCTTTACTAAAATGAACCCTGTTATGGAACCTTCTATCGTTCGTGTAATATCAGTCAGGAATCTCACCCATGATGTGCTGGAGATCAGAACAGAAAAACCGAAAGATTATACTTTTATACCCGGGCAGGCAACCGAGCTGGCTTTGAACAGGAAAGGCTGGGAAGAAGAAAAAAGGCCTTTTACTTTTACGGGAATTCCTTCTGATGAATATCTTGAGTTTATTATAAAGGTCTATCCATCCCATCATGGTATGACAAATGCATTATCTGATATCAGCATCCGTGATTCGCTCATTATTGGAGAGCCATGGGGAGCCATCAGGTACCGGGGGAAAGGCCTTTTCATTGCTGGTGGTGCGGGTATTACGCCATTTATCTCAATTTTCAGGCAGCTGGCGAATGAAAAAAAACTTGCAGGTAATAAGCTTCTCTTTGCCAATAAAACCCGATCTGATATTATCCTGGAGTCTGAATTAAACAAACTTCTCGCCAAAGATCTGATACATATTTTATCGCACGAAGTGCAGAAAGAGTATTGTTCAGGGTTTGTAACGGGTGCACTTATTAAAGAAAGCCTTATTCAAAACGCCGATAATGTGTACCTGTGCGGGCCGCCTCCAATGATGGATGCAGTAATGATCATATTACAAGACCTTGGTATTTCGCAACACAGCATCACTTTGGAAATATAAATATTTCACCGCCAGAGATTAGTATAATCTGATAAATAATGCAAACTGCCTCAAAGCGACAGGTATAATATTAAGTAGCGTATACTTAATCCGTTTCGGTTACCGGAAACTACTTTTTGGATGAGTTAGATAGAGGCCCTAAAGATCAATAAATGAGAAATGTCAAACCAGCCAATGATAATTATCATAGTCATTACTCAAAAGACTCGCCAATTTTGAATGTCTCATTTTACGGATTAAGACCATGGTCAAGTATCACCGCAATATTATCCTGTGGATATCTGTCGCACTATGCATTTTATTATTGATTGCCGGTGGGGTGGCTTTGCTTACGCCATCGTTTTACGCAGCGGAAACCATCAACTGGCAGGTTCAATCAAAAGGACAGGATCTGGTTGATCTGTTCCTTGTTCTTCCTTGTCTGATCATTTCAACAATACTTGCTTTCAGGAATCCCCGGCGTTTTATCATGATCTGGGGAGGGGTGATGCTTTACCTTACGTATACATTTGTGATCTTTTGTTTTGATGTTCATTTCAACAGTTTGTTTCCTGTATACTGTTTGTGCCTGGGTTTGTCTTTTTATGTATTCCTGTATTGTCTGTATATTTCATGCAATCAAACAGCTACTGTATCATCAGAAAGAAATAAGATTCATAAGGTGGTGGCTGTCTACTTCCTTGTGGTAGCGATACTCTTTTATTTGCTCTGGTTATCAGAAATCATTCCGGCTATTATTCAAAAACGCAGCCCGCAAAGTGTGGCAGACACCGGCCTGCTTACGAATGGCGTGCATGTGCTTGATCTGTCTTTATTATTGCCGGGTATTTTCATTACGGGCATCCTGCTCTTAAAAAATATCCGGATAGGGTTAGCGATGGCTCCTGTATTGCTTGTTTTCTTTTTTCTAATGGATCTCACTATTGGTTTTCTGGTAGTGATGATGAAAATGAATGGGCTGGTAAATGATCTGGGTGTTGCTATAGCGATGGTGGTACTTGCCATAGTTAGCCTGATCCTGTTAATGTTGTTCATGAAAAATAATCAGCAGTGATAGGCGTATGAAAAGGTTTATGAAAATAACCGCGGGTGTGTTGTTGGCCTTTAATGGTACCGGCGCTTTGTATGGAGGATCGCAGCTGATCAGGTATCCGGATGGCAGCAGTTTGCAATTATCTCCGGATCTGCTTACACATACTTTTTTCAATAGTTATCTCATTCCCGGGCTGATCCTTTTTGTTGCAAACGGGCTGATGAGTTTGTATGCGCTTGCAACATTAATATTAAGCAGTAAACATCATGGATCGATCATCATGCTGCAGGGCATGATACTAACAGGTTGGATAGTGGTACAGGTGCTGCTTATTCAGACACTATCTTTCTGGCATTTTCTGTTAGCACTAGTGGGCCTTAGTTTAGTATTCCTGGGAAGCCAGTTACTGAAATGGCAGCAGCTTAAAGATTGATCAGGCCAAAGAAGTACATGGTCTTCTATGATAACAATCCTTGTCTCGCTAAAAACTCAAGCTTGACATTAACATCTTTCAGTTTCTCGGTAAGCTCTTCGTTCTTGCGGCGGAGGTCGAATACTTCGTAGGATTTGAGGATACAGTTCTTTACTTCTTCCTCGTTCCAGGGCTTGGATAAATATTTATATACCTGTCCCACATTAATTGCATCAATTACAGCGTTTATATCTGTGTAGCCGGTAATGAGGATGCGGATAGGGTCGGGATGGGTTTCGATAATACTCTGGAAGAATTCGATTCCGGTCATTTTCGGCATCCGCTGGTCGCTGAGGATCACATGGATGGTTTCGGTTTCGAGTATTTTTCTGCCTTCTTCGGCTGATTCGGCAGTAAAAATATTGAACACCCTCCGGAAAGCAGCCCGGAATGAAGTGACGTTATTGGGTTCGTCGTCTATGTACAGGACATTGATTTCGTTGTCTTCCATGGGCTTTTACGGGGGAAAAAAGCATGATTGATACGTTAAAATTAATCAAATCATTAATTAATGGAGCAATTATGACAAAAAGCAAAGAAATTTGTTATTTTTTTATATTTTGAATCAGTTTCCCGGACATGAATGAAGTAACCCCCCTTGATAACAACATCCGTATACGGGCTTTCAGGGCTATTGACGATCCTGAAACCTGCAGGAAATTTATTGAGGGTCACCGAAAGGTTCTCTCTATCTACGGAATCGAGAATATCACCACCAATACAGAAGACTGGATGTTCCGCCGCTCCATATTTGTGATCGTGGTGGAGACCCTTGATGGGGAGAAACTATATGGGGGCGCCAGGATACAGGTGGCCGATGGCATCCATCCCTTACCCATTGAAGAAGCGACCGGGAAAATGGATCACCGGATTTATGAAATTGTAAGGGAACATGCCAAAACCGGCGCCGCAGAATTATCCGGATTATGGAATTCGAGAGAGGTGGCGGGACTAGGCCTGGGTAGTTTGTTCCCTTCGAGAGTGGCGGTTGCTTTATCTACACAGATCGGCGTAAATACATTTTTTTCATTGTGTTCACCCACTACGGTCCGGTTTAAAGACTGGATGGGGGGTAAGATCCTTACCAGTGTGGGAAACGAGGGTACTTTCTATTATCCCAAGATCGACTTGCTGGCTACGGCTATCTATTCTGATGATATGACCAATCTGGCGGCCACCCATCCCAGGGAGCGGGAAAAAGTGATGTACCTCAGAAATAACCCGATACATGTGGCCAATGAAAAATCCCCTTTCAAGAACCGTGAGGTGAATATTCATTATGCTTTACAGCTCGAGAATGTGGATCCCAAAGAGTTTCATATCGAATATGAATCCTTTGAGCATGCAACTAAAGTGTAGCATGTTTTACTGTTGAAATAATCTACTCTGCGGTTATCTCTGCCTCTTATGTTCTCCGCGGTGAAATAACCTGTAGTCTTAGTGACTTGACTTTTGTTCAGCATTTTTTTTCACCTCAGAACCGCGGAGTGGGGGAAGTTTTTGCAGAGGCTAATTTAAAGCACAAGGCTTAAAACAAATAAAGCAATGAGGAAGCTGCTGCTCGCATCTATCAGTAATATTTTAATGGTCATCCTGCCCTTATTGGGCAAACCGGAGCTGATGCTGAACGGGAAGATCCTGTTTATTGTAGCGGGCAGTATATTCATGTGGCTCACACAACCCCCTGTTTCCGCCCGGGAAACCAGCGACCAGAAAAGCAGCGACCGTTTCTCCGTATTGCTGATCCTGTTAATGTGTGTGGTAAGTGTGGTAGTGCCGGTAACCGATTGGGCCTATTTTAAAGGGGCAGGTGCCCAAATCAGTTTCTTTACTTATCTGGGTGCGGGTATGATTGTGGTGGGACTCTTATTCAGGGCCTGGGCAGTGAATACCCTTGGTAAATATTTTACGGCTACCGTTCAGATCGTAGATGATCATAAACTGATCAGGACCGGTCCCTATGGTATTGTACGCCACCCAAGTTATACGGGTGCATTCCTTGCCCTTACTGCAGGGGGCGTGATCCTTGAAAGTTTGATTGGATTTGTCATATCTTGTATGGCCATGTTCACTGCTTATTACGTGCGGATAAAGATTGAAGAAAAAGAATTGGTGGCACGTTTTGGCGATGAGTACCTGGCGTATCAACAGGATACCAAAATGATCATTCCTTATGTTTTTTAGAAGCAGCCCTTGTCTGTTTTGGATAAATAAGCTTACCCGGCCTGTGGCATTCTTCAGGTGCATGGGTTCATGGCTGCTCATCCTTGTTTTTTCTTCGCTGGTTTGTACACAAATCCATGCACAATCGGTTACGGATACCACTCAGGAATATACCATTTCGGCCAATATGGAAGAACTGGTAGATAGTAGTGGCAAGCTAACGGCAGGCCAGGTTTTGCATGATCCGCGTTTTCGCAATACCAATGGAAAAATACCTATCTATCCCAATCATGTAAAGAGTGTTTGGTTCCGCTTCACGGCACAGAACCGGTCTGCTTCATCCACTATTTTTCTCAACATTGCCTATCCTAATTTATCGGGGGTAAGTGTATACCGGATCGATTCAACACAACCCAGATTAATAGGCGAGCAGGGCAATGCCGCAGTTAATGGCCAGGCATTTCCGGGATCCCCCAATCTGATCTTTGACCTGAACCTTGCACCGGGTTCTTCACAACAATTCCTGTTGCATGTAAACAGCCAGCACCCCATTATGGTGCCGGCAAAACTGCTTACGGATGATGCCCTCAATAAAAGTATCAACCTGCAGAATGTGATCATCAGCTTATACCTAGGGGTATTGCTGGTGATGTTATTGTATAATTTCTTTTTATTCTTTGCCACCAGAGACAGCAGCTATCTCTATTATGTAGTGTATATTTTTTTCCTGGCTTTTGCGCAGACCACCCTGGCGGGATATGGGTTCCGGTATGTCTGGCCCGATTATCCCGCGTTCAATACCAGTGCCGTGGTGCTCAGTTCATCGGGCTCGGCCATGATGGGGCTTTTATTCAGCATGCATTTTCTGCGAACCGCAGCCAATGTACCCAAAGTGCATAAATGGATGTGGTTCCTGATCATCATTTTTGCGGCAGGCATCATCAGCAGTTTTTTTTCCGGGCTCAATTTCAGTTACCAGGTATTGAATTATAACAGCCTGCTGGGTGTGCTATCTGTTTTGGGCACCAGTGTGTACATGGCCAAAAAAAGATACCGGCCGGCCTATTTTTATCTCACCGCCTGGTTGTTCTTCCTGGTGTCTTTTATCATCCTCATCTTACGGAACCTTGCCATACTACCTTATAATAACCTCACTACCTATACGATCTATGTGGGCTCTGCCCTGGAAGTAGCTTTGCTGTCGATAGCCCTTGCCGATAAGATCAATGTATTAAGAAAGGAAAAAGAACAGTCACAGGCAGAAAGCTTACGCAGGCTGGAGATCAATGAAAGACTGGTGCGTGACCAGAATGTGATGCTCGAGAAAAAAGTGGCGGAACGAACAGAAGAACTGCAGTCATCCAATGAAAACCTGAGCACCGCACTACAGGATCTGAAGGATACCCAGATCCAGCTGGTGGAGGCGGAGAAGATGGCATCACTCGGACAATTAACGGCGGGTATTGCACATGAGATCAATAATCCGATCAATTTTGTAAAATCCAATATCAAACCTTTGCAACTGGATATCAATGACTTGATAGAGGTAATTGATGAATATAATAAACTGCATACGGCAGAAGGTGCCGAGATCCCAGAGAAGTTGAAAAGTATTGAGAAGCTGAAAAAGAAGATCGATATCGACTATGTAAAAACGGAGATCGAAAGCCTGGTGACCGGTATCAGGGATGGGGCAGAAAGAACCGCAGAGATCGTTTTGGGCCTGCGGAATTTCAGCCGCCTGGATGAGAGTGAAGTAAAGACCGTGAACGTGCATGAAGGAATTGATTCGACCCTGATCCTGCTCAAAAACCAGTTACCGCAGAACCTGAGTATTGAGAAACACTTTGAAGCCCATGGCAATATTGAATGCTTCCCGGGCAAACTTAACCAGGTGTTCATGAATATCCTGAGCAATGGTATTCAGGCCATTAAGGAAAAAGAAGAGCAGGCCGATAAAGAAACGATCGTGATCAGCACCAAAGATATCGGCGACCAATTGCAGATCAGTATCCGGGATTCGGGTATTGGTATGACGGATGAAGTGCGGCAAAAGATCTTCGATCCTTTCTTTACCACCAAGGACGTAGGGGAGGGTACCGGCCTGGGTTTATCCATCGTATATAAAATCATCCAGAAGCACGGGGGTAAAATAGAAGTAGTATCTTCAAAGGGTAAAGGAGCGGAATTTATAATAACTTTATTTCACTCTTTGCCTGAATCAGCCATCGATTAATCCGATATCTAATGAGTGATCAAAAGATCAGCGTATTGTATGTTGACGATGAGTCAAATAACCTGCTGGCCTTCCAGGCCGGCTTCAGAAGGTTATATGATATTCATACCGCTGTCAGCGTAGCTGAAGGATTAAGCATTTTAAATGAGCATGAGATCCACGTGATCATTGCCGATCAACGGATGCCCAAAACCACGGGTGTTGAATTCTTTAACCTGATCCGTAAAACACATCCTGACCCTGTCAGAATTTTGCTTACCGGTTATTCAGACCTGGAAGCGATTATTGATGCGATCAATAAGGGGGAGATCTTCCGCTATATCAAAAAACCCTGGGATGAGATAGAGCTGACCACCGCTATTACCAATGGGTTTGAATTATATACCACCCGGAGAAGCCTCAAGACCAAGATCCAGGAACTGGAAAGGGCCAATGATGAGCTGAACCGTTTTGTGTACAGCACTTCGCATGATCTCCGTTCTCCTTTATCCAATATCCTTGGTATCCTTAACCTGGCCAAGATCCAGCAGCCGCTTGCCGATCCGAAAGAATATTTTGATATGATCGAAAGCTGTGTGAACAAGATGGACAGTTTTATTCACAAGATCATCGAATACTATAAAGGCATCCGCCTGGATGAGATCAATGAAGAAGTGGACCTGAAAAGTATGTTCATCAACAGTATTGAACTCTGCAATATGCAAAACCCGCATATTGTGTTTGATGTGGAAGTTGACCAGCCGGTAAATTTCAGTTGTGATGCGTTCAGGCTTTCTTTGATCCTGAACAACCTGATATCGAATGCCGTAAAATACCAACGCGAAGATGAAGCCAACCCTACGGTAAAACTTACCGCCAAAGTAAACGAGAAAGAAGCGAGGCTCCTGATCGAAGATAATGGGGTAGGGATCATTGAAGAACACGTGAACAAGATCTTCCAGATCTTCTTCCGTAGCACCGATTTTAAGAACGGGCTTGGTATTGGATTATATATAGTAAAAGAGGCATTGACCCGTATCGGGGGAGATATCTCCGTTAAGTCTGAATTCGGGAAAGGTTCCACTTTTACACTCGTGGTACCCAATCATGCCTATAAAGAGAAAAAAGAGTAGACCGTTTATTCATAAGTGTATTCGATCCTTCCGGCCAGTTTCTTTTCCTTATCATAGCCCACTTCTTTCAGCTTCAGCCCTTTCTCATTGTACGTGTATTTCCAGATAATATAACCGGCACTGCTCATGAGTACCTGTGTCATCTGGCTAACCCTTCCGTTGGTATCATATTCATACTGAAAATCGGGGATCAGTTTTTTTAGTTTGGCATTAAAACGAACAATATCGGTCAACTGATTTTTAGCATCGTAATAGTAATAATAGGTTTCCAGTGTGCGGTTCTTCTTTTTCCAATGTTCTTCCAGTACCAGCCCCTGTTCATCCTTGATCAGTTCGATCAGGGTGGTGTCGGTCCGGTTCTTGATCTTGAGCATATACTGGGGCTGTCCGGCTTCATTGTATACCCATTCATGTGCCTCCACCGTACTGCTTTTCATAGCGGTATCCGTAGTGGTAAGCACGATCTTTTGAACAAGGCCCTTATCTGTATAACTGTATTCGGTCTTTGATTCAATCCCGTTAAAAGTAGATTGGGTGCGTTTGAGCCTGTTTAATTCATAGCCACGGCTGATTACACCAGTTTTGCCGCCGGATAAGGAACTGCTCTGTATCACTTTTTTCCCGTCCAGGCTGATCTCTTCTTCCACCGCAAAACCTTCAGTGATGGAATTGTCGGGTTCATAGCTGGTGGCTTTTATTTTATGTACTTTATTGGCACGGAGCAATTTGTATTGATCGTTACTGTTTTGTGTAGAAACAAGATCATTAAAATAATACTGGCCATAGCCGGCAGAAAGGGAGAAGACGAACAAACATAACAGCAATGATCTCATGGGGGCTACCAATTTTCATCAAATGTACAGGTACAGTTTTCAACAATCCAAAAACATCGTGGGTAATTGTACTTGGCGCAACACAATAGTTCTGTATTTTTAGTCAAACGTTAACAAGTGTCGCATATACCCGAACGTAAAGAAAAGAACTGTTTAAATTGCGGAGCCGAAGTGCAGGGCAGGTTTTGCCAGGTCTGTGGTCAGGAAAATATTGAACCCAAAGAGAGTTTCTGGCACCTGGTTACGCATTTTATGTATGATATCACCCACTTTGATGGCAAGTTCTTCAGTACCCTCAAATACCTCCTGTTCAAACCGGGCTTTCTGTCGCATGAATATCTGCGGGGCAGGCGGGCATCTTATCTGCACCCCATCAGAATGTATGTGTTTACCTCAGCGATATTCTTCCTGATCTTTTTCAGCCTGAAAAACGAGGAATCTATCGTAACCCTAAATGAAAGTTCGAACGGCAAGGCGAAGAAACTGACAGCAGCGCAGGTAATGAAGAAACTGGTGGATAAGCGTGACGATCTGAAAGAATCGTTAAGTGATTCTATGCCGGGAATTGCTAAAACGGCCATGTTAAGTGCCATTGCCCAGACCGAGAGTGATATTGCTTTATTAAAAAAGGATACGACGGCCAAGGACAAAGTCAATTTCACCAACTCCAATAACGTTAATTTTTTCGGAGGGTCCAAAAATAACGAATACAGCAGTGAAGCGGCGTATGATTCTGCGCAGAAAAAATTGCCGGAGGCGGAGCGGGATAATTTTATTGAAAGAAAATTCACGAAACAGAATATCCACCTGCGTGAAAAATATCGTGAAGATAAAAAGGCGATGTGGGAAGCCATCCTGGAAAAATTCAAGCATATGTTTCCCCAGATGCTGTTTTGTTCCTTGCCGTTATTTGCCTTATTGCTCCAGTTATTGTATGTAAGGAGAAAGAGTTTTTTTTATGTGAACCATGTGGTATTCACTATTCACCTGTATTGCGGAACATTTATCATCATCCTTGCTTATATGCTGCTGGATGCGCTGTTAAAGACAATTAACTACCATAATAAGGTGATCGGGTTATTGTTTACACTGGCCGGTTTCTTCTATTGGTATAAGTCTATGCGCAATTTTTATGAGCAGCGGAGAGGGAAAACGATCATGAAATACCTGCTGGTTCTGTTCCTTTCTGTATTTGTAATGTCGATCCTGTTCACGCTATTTTTTATTTTCTCGGCTATGGCCATTTAAACAAGTTGTATGCAACAGACTGCGGATAGTTTTTTACGGTTGGTGAAGATCATGGATGAACTTCGCGAGCAATGCCCCTGGGACAAAAAGCAGAC
>CBHRAM010000077.1:0-11369 GCA_966076165.1 uncultured Chitinophagaceae bacterium | reverse complement strand
CTGCAAGAAAAATTTAGTGTAATACTGGTCTTCCTTATTTACATTCTTATCTATTAAGGCGGTTGCCTGCTTTTGAACCTCAGCTATGTTGGCATCGGGTTGCAGCAGGCAGTAGGTTTCAAAACTGGCATTGCTCCAGGAAACATTCTTACCCATCCAGGAATCCATGATATTGGCGATCATATCGCAATCAATGGTACTGTTTTCGGGGAGGTCTTTGTAAACACCCGAAACATGCAGGGTATCCCTGTTATTTACATAAATGATCTTTCCGAATGCTGTTGCATTTCCAAAGAGCCGCTGTTTGGCAGCCTGGGAGATAATGATCGATTTGGGTTGATCGAAAGCCGTATGCGAATTACCTTCAACAAAACTGATGTCGAACATACTCACTACACTGGAGTCGGCCAGATAGAGGCCTTTCTCCACAAAATTCTTATCCTCCGTTTTCAGGGAAGCCACTGCACCAAAGTCTGATTTGATCAAGCGGGTTGCATATTTCACCTGCGGAACATCCTGCATCAGGGCCGGGCCTACTGCATTGGGCAGTTCTGCCCATTTTTTGTAATCATACTTTGCAGTTGTTTCCATGTTTACATGGTAGATATTCTTCGAGTTTTTATACATCCGGTCAAAACTCAATTCATTGGAAACATAGGCGAAGAGAATGATACTTACACATAAGCCAATAGCCAGCCCGGCTATGTTCAATATCGTAAAGAGTTTATTGGATGCGATATTCCGTAAGGCTGTTTTGAAATATACTCTGATCATATTTTTTGTTTTGTGGATCGTGTTGTTTCTTACTGTTGCTTATCCATAGTCCATGGACAATGGTCTATTCCGTTCTCAAACTCTTTACCGGGTTGGCCAAAGCTGCTTTTACCGATCTGTATCCCACAGATATGGCTGCTATGATAAAGGTTACCAAAATGGCCAGCAGGAAAATAGCCGGATGCAAACTGATCCTTGTCTTATAATCCTGCAGGTAAGCATGCATGGCCCACCAGCCAATCGGCGCAGCAATGACAAAAGCGATCAGTAATAAACGGGTAAACTCTTTTCCAAACAGCCATAATATGTTTCCGATATTGGCACCCAATACTTTTCTTACGCCGATCTCCTTGGTTTTGCGAACAGCCATAAAGGAAACAAGGCCATATAATCCCAGGGCACCGATCAGGATGGCGATCGCGGCAAAACCTTCAACCAGTTTCAGCATGATATCATCCATCTCATAGAATTCTGCGATCTTATCGTCCATGAACTGGTACTCATACAGGTATTCGGGGTAAGTATCTGTCCATATCTTTTCAAAAGAAGCCAGGGCAGGTTTGAGATTATGCATATTTACTTTGATGGCACAAACGCGATAGTTCTGTGCATCCGGCATGATACAAACTGCATCAATTTCACTATGGAAAGAATAATTATAAAAATCCTTTACCACACCAACGATGGGTGCTTTTTTAGTACCGCCATTGATTGACAGTTGCTTTCCGATCACATCCTGTGGCGATTTCAGGTTTAATTTCTTTACAAAGGTTTCATTCACGAGAAATTCCCTTGTGGTATCCGATTTGTAAAAATTACGACCGGCTACCAGCTTCATCCCGAATGTTTTCAAATAATTCTCATCAGCCGATTTCATGTTGATGCTCCAATGTTCATCTTCTGTACGGGTATCGAAACGCAGGCCTGTGCTGTTGTTGGAATTGGCTGCCGGAGATTGGAAACAGGCCGATATTTTTTCAACACCTGCTACACCAGATAAACGGTTCTTAAGCGTACTTACTTTTACCGGATCTGCGGTAGGCAAGGGAACCATAACCAATGCATCCCTGTCAAATCCCAGGTCTGATGTTTTTGAATAATGCATTTGCCAGGCGATCACTATCGCACCTATGATCAGCATCTGCGAGATCGCAAATTGGGTCACCACCAAAACACGGCGTAAAGAGAATCCACCGATATTTTTTTGAGATAACCGGCTCTTCAAAGCCAACACAGGTTGAAACCTTGCCAATACGAGGCCCGGATAAGAACCGGATAAGAAGGTAACGGTCAATCCTGTGATCAGAATAAATAACAGGAGCGGGATATTGGTGAAGAGGTGCAGGCTCATTTCTGTTTTAAACAGTTCATTTATCAGGGGTAGTACCAGGTAAGCAATACCGCATGCCAGCACAATGGCAAAAAGCGTAATCAGCGCTGTTTCGGCAATAAATTGCCAGAACAGCTGTCTGGGCAGACTGCCGAGTACTTTACGGATACCCACTTCTTTGGAACGGTTCAATGCCTGAGCCGTTGCCAGGTTGATAAAGTTTACACAAGCCGTAATGATCAGAAAGAGGCCGATGAAGAAAAGTGCCCATAAATACTTTTTATCGGCATAGCCATTAAAATCGGGATTAAAATGGATATCAGCTAAAGCTTGTAACCTGAAATTCCACACATTCACATCCCTTCCCTGGAAATTCTTTTTTACAATTTGTTTGAGGGCAGCATTCACATTGGCAACAGTTGCTGTTGGCTTCAGTAATACATAGGCCTGGGCACCGCTATACACACCACCCCAGCCACTATCATTGGCCAGCCATTTATTCCTGTCTTTCAAATTGCTATAGGATAAATAGATCTCTGTGTTTCTGTCTGTATTGGTGGGAAGATCTTTCAGGATGCCTTTGACCAGGAAATCTGTTTTATTATCTACCCGTATGGTCTTGCCCATAGGGTCTTCATTCCCGAAATATTTTTTGGCCAGCTTTTCTGTGATAGCAGCTGAGTTGGGCTCGGAGAGAAAGCTTTGTTTATTGCCTTTTACCAGTGGAAAATCGAGTATATCAAAATATTCAGGCTCTGCATAAGTGATCCCGTTGATCTCTTTGAATTTTTTCAGTTCCTCGCCATTCTTTACGGCCACTAATACTTGTGGATAATCGACCACACGGGCGGTTTTTTCTGCAAACGTATATTCCGTTCTGAAAGCCTTGCCAACGGGTGTAGGTACTGCGGGAGAATGTCCCACTTCATCATCATGCCATTCAGTAACGATCCGGTAGATCCTGTCTTTGTTGGCATGAAAAGTATCAAAGCTCAGGTGATAACTGACCAATGTATAGATCACAATACTGCAGGCAATGCCCAGAGAAAGGCCAAAAATATTGATAAAGGCATAGGATCTGTTCCTTGCCAGGTTTCGCCAGGCTATCTTGATGTAGTTTCTGATCATAGATTGATACTTATAAGTTAATGTTGTTTGTGAATCATGAACCGTGAATCGTGAGTATAGGTATTGAACTCACGCCTCACGATTCATGCCTCACGAAAATTATTCCGTTCGTAAACTCTTCACCGGATTCGCTGTTGCCGCTTTAATGGCATGATAGCTTACTGTGATCAAGGCAATGGTGATACTTAATCCCGCAGCCAGTGCAAAGATCCACCACTGTATAGTGATACGGTATGGATAGCCCTCCAGCCAGTTATGCATCATCCACCAGGCAACCGGTGAGGCCACTACAAAGGATATGATCACCAGGCTCACAAAATCCTTTGAAAGCAAAGTGGCAATACCGGTTACGGATGCTCCCAATACTTTTCTTACCCCAATTTCCTTTATGCGGCTCTCTGCCATATAAGCGGCCAGGCCAAACAACCCGAGACAGGAAATGAATATGGTCAATCCTGCAAATAACGCCGCTAATGTACCGGTGCGCTGTTCTGCTTTGAATTTGGTGGCATAATCATCATCTACAAACTTGTATTCAAACGGATATTGCGGATTGTATTTTTTGAAGATGGCTTCTGCTCTTTTCAGGTTATCAGCCGTCGTGTTCTTATTGTTGAGTTTGATATGGATCACATTTGACCAACCCAGTTTGATACCTTCGATCACCATGGGTTTGGTAGGGTGGTAGGGCGATTGCAGGATGAAATCCTTGATCACACCTACAATATGCCATTCAATATTATTGTCCTTGATGATCTTACCGATCGGGTCTTTAAAGCCCATTACTTTGGCAGCAGATTCATTAATGATTGCCGCAGTAGAATCGGTGAGGTATTGCCTGAGGTTAAAATCACGGCCTTTCACAAACTGTAATCCCACTGTAACACCCAGATCTTCATCTGCACAATACCTGTCGAAATCGGTTTTATCATCTTTTGATTTTCCTTCCCATTCAAATCCCCAGCTATCACTCCAGCCCTGTGTAATAGGAGAACCGGTCTTTACCACCGATGTGGCAATGCCATTACTGATCAGTTCATTCTTCACCAGTGGATAATTCTTTTCAAGGTCACCGGTAAGAAAATGGAAGATGAGGTTGTTCTTATTGTAGCCCAGCTCCCTGTCGCGGGCATGCTGGATCTGCTCGTTTACGATAGTGGTACAGATGATGAGTATGATGGCGAATGTGAATTGCAGGATCACCAGTACTTTACGAGGGGTTACTACTTTATCAGATTTCAGGAAAGTGCCTTTTAATACTTTCACCGGTTTGAATGCCGATAAATAGAATGCCGGATAACTGCCAGCAAGAATGCCGGTGAAAAAGATAAAACCTAAAAAGATCAGCCAGAAATAAGGATTGCCGAAATCAATAAATAATTTTTTATCGGTCAGATCTCCGAATGCAGGTAAGGATAACTGTACGATCAATAAGGCGAAGACACCTGATATCAGCGAGATGATAATGGACTCACCCAGGAACTGCCCGATCAGGGAAGCTTTATTGGCACCCACCACTTTACGGATCCCCACTTCTTTTGCACGCTTCTCGCTTCTTGCCGTACTCAGGTTCATGAAATTGATACAGGCGATCAAAAGAATGAATAAGGCGATCACGGCAAACATTCTTACAAAATCGATCAGGCCGCCATCTTCCACACCATTGGTGAAATTGGAATATAAACGCCAGCGGCTGATAGGATAGAGGAACATTTCATTGGTGGGTTCATTCTTATCATATTTGAGTTTGATCTTTTTTAATTTGGGTGCCAGCGAAGCCAGTGTGGTATTGGGTTTCAGCAATACATAATTGCGGGTAGAATTGTTTCCCCAGTTGGCATCATCGCCATTGTTCTTGCGCAGGTAGGCCCAGGGTAAAATATATTCAAATTTGAAACGGGTATTATTGGGAAGGTCTTTCAGAACACCGGTTACGGTAAAATTATCTTTGTTGTCGATCCGGATCACTTTCCCCATGGCTTCTTCATTACCAAAGATCTTTTTGGCCAGCTTTTCAGTCAATACAATATTGTACATATCCTTTAAAGCCGAATTGGCATCACCCTTCAGTAAAGGGAAACTGAACATGTTCAGGAAATTTGAATCCACAATATT
Source organism: uncultured Chitinophagaceae bacterium (assembly GCA_966076165.1). GTDB lineage: Bacteria > Bacteroidota > Bacteroidia > Chitinophagales > Chitinophagaceae > Sediminibacterium. The sequence goes on along the minus strand of CBHRAM010000077.1, from coordinate 6,022 downwards.
TCCTGTAACCGTTAGTCTTTTCTCACCTACAGAAAACAGGTAACTGCTTGGCCAGGCTACCCGGGTTGCCTGTTCCACTTCCGGAAAATCACGTTCTACCGTACGTGCAAAGATCATTGGAGTTGTATTCCAACACTGCAGCTTACCGCTGAAAGTATCTTTGTTCCAGGCTTCAAAAATGCGGTCTTTCTTATCATGAAACTGATCGTAACTCATCTCATTCTGGATCCATAACAGGATCAGGATCGCACTCGCCATACCCACGGCCAGTCCCAAAATATTAATGAAAGAAAACCCCTTGTTCTTCAAAAGGTTCCGGAAAGCTATTTTCAGATAATTCTTGATCATTGAGGTATTATTTATTCATGATGAACAATACGCATGTTGTCATATTCGTCATCCAGCATCCAGCATCAAATCAAAATATTCTCCGTCACCGTCTGCCCATCCAGCATACGGATAATGCGGTGGCTATACCTCGCATCATGCTCAGAGTGGGTTACCATGATAATAGTGGTACCCTGCTCATTCATATTCGTTAATAGCTCCATCACTTCATTACCGTTTGAGGAATCGAGGTTTCCGGTAGGCTCATCCGCCAGGATCAGTTTGGGATTGTTAACCACTGCACGCGCAACGGCCACACGCTGTTGCTGTCCGCCTGATAACTGTTGCGGGTAATGGTTTTTGCGGTGCATGATCTGTACTTTTTCCAGCACTTCTTCTACTTTCTTTTTTCTGTCCGCAGCTTTTACACCGGTATAGATCAGGGGTAATTCCACGTTCTCAAAAACGGTGAGTTCATCGATCAGGTTAAAACTCTGGAACACAAAGCCAATATTGTGTTTACGCAGATCGGCACGCTGACGCTCATTAAAATGGGCGATCTCAATTTCATTAAAGATGAAACTGCCTGCATCAGGATCATCCAGAAGCCCGAGTATATTCAATAAGGTAGATTTTCCGCAACCTGAGGGACCCATCACGGCAACAAATTCACCGGTTTTGATCTCCATCGATAATTTGTTGAGGGCAATGGTTTCTACTTCGTCTGTGCGGTAGATCTTTTCGAGGGCTGTGATTTTTATCATGATTGGTTTGTTTATCGGTTTGTTAGTTTATTCGTTTACTGGTTTATTGGTTTATTGGTCTCGGGGTTTATTGCGGTTCTGGATTACTAAAAACTAATAAACCAGTAAACCAATAAACCCTCTACTTTCTCAACACGAGTTCCTGCATATTCCCGTAGGTCTCATAGCTTGAAGTGATCACTTTATCTCCTGGCTTCAGTCCCTGTAATACTTCATAATAATCAGGGTTCTGGCGGCCCAACTGGATATCAACCTTATAAGCTTTGGTGCCGGCTTCATTTACTTTAAAGATCCAGTTACCACCGGTTTGCTGGTAGAAACCGCCTTTGGGAACCAATGTGGCCGTGCTCTCATCACTTAAAGCCAGTAAGATCTGCAGGCTCTGTCCGCGACGGATGCCCTGTGGCACTTCGCCCACAAACTGCATATCTACCTGGAAACGCGCATTGGTTACCTGGGTAAATACTTTGGTGATCTTCAGTTTATAGGTCTTGTTGGCAAAAGTGAAATCTCCCATGAGACCGATAAAAATCCTTGAGATATAATGTTCATCAACATCCACACGCACTTTATAGCCACTCAATACATCGATCTGACCGAGACGCTCACCTTCTCTTTTATTCTGACCGATCTCTGCATCCAAAGAGGTCAGCTGACCGTCAATAGGGGCACGTACAATCAGGTCGCCTACTTTTTTGCGCATTACGGCCAGTGCATTTTGTGAACCGGTATAGGATTGTTTGGCCTGTTCGAGTTGCTGGTTATTGGAAGCAGAATCCTGTTGCAGGATCTGGTTGGTGAGTTGCTTTTTGCGTACGAGATAATTGTAATTGTTCTCCGCGGTCTTAAATTCCTGTAAACCGATGGCTTTTTGCTCGTATAAATGTTTATCCAGTTTATAAATACGTTCTGCCTCTGTTAACTGGCTTTCCACATCGGTCATCTGGTTCAGTTTGTTCACCGTATTTTGCTGCGCAGCGTTGCGGGAGATCTGCATCTGGGTTAACAGGTTGTATACAGAGGTTTCCTGGTTCACCAGGTTCAACTGTAGGTTGGTGTTTGAAAGTTTCAGGATGGGCTGTCCTTTTTTCATGATAGCACCATCTTCAACATATTTATATTCTACACGGCCACCTTCGGTAGCATCGAGGTAGATAGAAGTAATGGGTAAAACGATACCGTTCACAGGGATCGCATCCTTATAAGGGCCTTTTTTTACTTCACTGATGGTGATACGCTCCAGATCCACATTCAGTTTGGAGTTGCCGGATGTGTAATAGTAGGCGGCTGCCACCAGTACAATCAGGCCTGCAATCCCTGCAATGGTCAGGATTCGTTTGGAGTTCCATTTCTTTTTTTCGATGATTCTGTCCACTTCTTTTGGTTTTGGTTGAACTTATATGAGTTTGATCAGGTTGAACTCGAAACTTTCCCTCTCACAACGTGATGGAGAGTCAGATGTTACATGCATCAGCCACAATAAGCCAACCGTTACCCCCAGTAGAAGTATGCCGATCAGCTTTGATTGTGTATGATTCACTGCTTTCATCCTTGAAAATTTCTGATTAGTATAAGAAACCATTGTGCCAAAATCTAACCCTATTGATAATCAACGAATTGTTTCAGACAAAACTGTTCGGTTGTTCGTATATGGTACAAATAGTGTCCGCTTTTGATACACTTCTCCCGCACAGGATTTTTACTAAAGAGTTCTTGTTCAGATTATTAGGTAACTGGTATATTTATGGTTTATTGGTTTACCGGTTTATTTGTTTACTGGTAATGGATAAACCGCGAGATGGTTAAATCGTTACATAAAAACGGTAGCATATATACAGTAAGCCAATAAACCAATAAACCAATAAACCGGAAAACCTGTAAACCAGTAAACAAATAAACCAGTAAACTAATAAACCAATAAACGCATCACCCCCAATGAGCTTAAAAAAAGCAAGTATTCTCGTAATTGACGACGACACAGACGTACTCACCGCCGTGCGCTTATTGCTGCGTACGGAAGTAAAGGAAGTGGTGACGGAGAAGAACCCGGAGCAGATCCCTTTTTTATTGTCGAAGGATACATTTGACCTGGTGTTACTGGATATGAATTTTAATGCCTCGATCAATACCGGTAATGAGGGTATTTACTGGCTGCAAAGGATCAAGACCTTAAAGCCGGATATTGCTGTGATCATGATCACGGCTTATGGAGATATTGATCTTGCCGTGCGCTCTTTAAAAGAAGGGGCAGCCGATTTTGTGGTAAAACCCTGGCATAATGAGAAACTGTTGTCTACCCTGACAGATGTGTTACGTAACCGGGGACAAAATAAACCAACTACCGGTGGCGTTGCTGCACCCAAAGTGAATAAGCAGGAAGCCATGATCGGCGACTGTGAAGTGATGCAGGATATTTTTTATAAGATCGATAAGATTGCACCTACGGATGCGAATATCCTGATACTGGGAGAGAACGGAACGGGTAAGGACCTGATCGCCACAGCCATTCATGAAAACTCACTAAGGGCAGATAAGCCTTTTATTAAAGTGGATGTGGGTGCATTGACCGAGAGTTTGTTTGAAAGCGAATTATTCGGTCATAAAAAAGGGGCTTTCACAGATGCGCGTGAAGACAGGGTAGGGCGTTTTGAATCGGCTAACGGAGGAACTTTATTTTTGGATGAGATAGGAAATATCTCCCTGCAGCAACAGGCTAAATTATTAACCGTTTTGCAGAACCGTCAGGTAACCCGTCTGGGCAGTAATCAGGCCATACCTATTGATATCCGTTTGATCTGTGCCACCAATATCCCGTTAAGTGAACTGGCCAATGAGAACCGGTTCAGAAAGGATCTGATCTACCGGATCAATACCGTAGAGATCACCGTTCCTCCCTTGCGTAAACGGAAAGATGATATTATTCTGCTCGCAAAATATTTTGCAAAGATCTACGCCAATAAATACCTCAAACCCAATATCCAGTTTCATGCATCTGCCATGGAGAAATTGCAGCAATATAATTTTCCGGGCAATGTGCGCGAACTGCAATACACCATTGAACGCGCCATCATCATGGCCGATTCGGAAATGGTGCAGGCAGCGGACCTTTTGTTCTCACCCATAGAATCAGCGGCACCGGATAGTTTGCCGGAAGATGAGGTGTTAAAGCTGAGTACATTGGAAAAGAATGCGATCTTAAAAGTAATTGATAAACATAACGGCAATATCAGCAAAGCTGCAAAAGAACTGGGGCTTACCCGTACCGCCTTATACAGAAGACTAAGTAAATATGACATTTAAGAAATTTCAGTGGGACATATTGATCCGCGTTATCTTATTATTCATAACGCTTACCGGTGCTGCCTGGCTGCTGGTATCCGGTTATTATATTTATGATGTGATCATGGTTCCTGTTATCACATACCAGGTATATGATTTTTACCGGTTTCATAAACAGGCACAGTATGAAGTGGAACAGTTTGTGGAATCCATCCAGTACCGCGACTTTTCCAGAAACTTCAATGTATCGCAGGCACCGCTTGACCTGAAATTATTGCGAAAAGGATTTAATGAGATCAATTCTGCTTTTAAAGTGATCTCCAAAGAAAAAGAAACCCAGTACCAGTATTTACAGAAGATCCTTGAATTGGTAGATACCGGTATCATTTCCTACGAAACAGAAAGTGGTGAAGTGGTGTGGATGAACGAATCGCTCAAACGCATGTTGCTGTTGCCTTATCTCAAAACCATTCACTCATTGGCCAAAAGGGATGAGGATCTTTATCAACACGTGATCAAACTCAAACCAGGCAACAGTCATATAGCTACTGTACACCGCGAAAAAGATACATTCAAGATCTTATTGTCTGCTACGGCTTTTCAAACCGATGGAAAGAAATACCAGCTGGTGGCTTTTCAGAATATCAATGAGGCCCTGGATGAAACCGAATCCAAAGCCTGGCAGAAATTATTGAGTGTGATGACACATGAGATCATGAATTCAGTAGCACCGATCTCCTCATTGGCAGATACTTTAAAGAACCGCCTCCACCAATCCGTTCAGCACCTTGATAACAGCAATGGGGTGATCGAAGACCTGGAAGTGGGTATCAATACCATCAAGAGAAGGAGTGAGGGGCTTTTGAAATTTGCGGAGGTATACCGTAACCTCAATAAGATCACCACACCCAGTCTCAAAGAAGTCTATGTGCGCGACCTCTTTGAAAATATGCACAACCTGATGGAACCCACACTGGATCAGAAGGGGATTGATATGGAGATCATCCTGAAAGATCCCGAACTGAAACTGGATGTGGACACCAACCTGATCGAACAGGTGCTCATCAACCTTGTAGTGAATGCCATTGAAGCGGTAAAAGACAGTGAGCAGCCAAGGATCGTTTTATCTGCCGTAGTATCTGCCAATAACAAAGTGGCCATGAAAGTGTCTGATAATGGTTACGGAATGAATGAAGAAGTGATGAACAATATCTTTATCCCTTTCTTCAGCACCAAAAAGAACGGCAGCGGTATCGGCCTCAGCCTCTGCAAACAGATCATGATGCTGCACAAAGGCAATATCACCGTGCAATCTGTGGAAGGGAAGGGGTCTGTATTTACGCTTCAGTTCTAGTATAGATGCTTTTTAGGATTGGCGAATTAGCGGATTGCGGATTGGAGGATTATTTTAGGTTCGGCAGGTAAATCGATTGCCAGATTCGCTTATTTCAATCCGTTAATCCGCTAATCCGCAATCCGCTAATTATTCCCACCCCGTTTACCGAGGAATTTCCCCTCTTCGCCCCTAAAACTTTTAAAACTATGATTGAAAAGATATATTTGAAACAGCCCTTTATTAATCCTTAAACACCAACCTTGTTATGAAGAAAGTTTCCTTACTCCTGCTTGTGGTAGCTGCCGTAACGGTATTT
>CBHRAM010000076.1:0-11380 GCA_966076165.1 uncultured Chitinophagaceae bacterium | reverse complement strand
CGGTAAAGTTTACATACTTGCCAATGTAAGGAACAAGGTTATAATTATTGATCGGATTCTTTACTTCCCAACGCCAGGTGCTGGTACCCGGACTAAAACTTTTCTTATTGATCAGTCTTCCGTTAGCCACACCTACCAAAGTATCCGGGATCGTGATCATCATCACGGCACCACTATCCGGTTCATCGCTTTGATGGTCTTTGCAGGGATACCAAACGCTGGCACCCAATCCCTGGCAGGCAACACTCATCCATGGTCGTCCCTGTGCATCTTTCTGAAAGATCCATCCGCCATCCCATGGGGCACGTTTGGCTACTTTGGGGTTTCCTTCATAAGCCAATGCGAGTTTTTCGATCTTGCCTTTACGCAGACTCATGGGAATATCGAGATAATATACATTACCCTCCCTTGTATAATTCAATTTGGTATCGCCGAGATAAGCTTTGGTCAATACCATCGGCTCCTGCAGGTCGATCTGCATTCTTTTACCGGGTGATAGAACTTTAAAACGGATATCTACTTTTCCTTTGATGCTTTTTGTGTCAAAATCGGGTGTAACGCCGATGGTATAATGGATCACATCCCACCAGGTTCTATCGGCATTAAGCGATCCGCGCAGCGTATCCTGGTGTGTAAAGACTTCTTTTTTTTCTCCTAATTGTCCAAATGCAAGGCCGGAATAAACAAGGCCCAATACAGTCAGTAATTTGAATTTTGTCATCATTGTTTAAAATTATGATATTCGGGGAGCATGAATGTGAATAATACGATAAAACACAAAGTAACAGGCTATCGGGTATTTTCTGTCCTGTTTTTTTGGATGATGGCCATACTTTTTCTCCTGCCATCCTGTATGCGTACCAAACGCAGCGATAAACAGGTGTTTACCTATAACGAATCTACGGGAATTGCCACGCTGGATCCGGCTTTTGCCAAGAACCAGTCCATCATGTGGCCCGTGCACCAGATCTATAATACATTGGTGGAGATCGACAGCAGCCTGAATATCCTACCCTCCCTGGCGTATAAATGGGAAGTAAGTGATGACAGGTTGTTGTATACTTTTCATTTACGCAGCAATATCTTCTTTCACGACAATGAAGCATTTCCCGGCGGTAAGGGGAGGATGATGAAAGCGGATGATGTGGCGTTCAGCCTGAACCGCATTATTGATAAAACAACGGCCAGCAGCGGGGCATGGATCTTTAATAACCGCGTAGATACGGTTCGTCCCTTTCTGGCTGTGAATGATTCTACTTTTCAGTTAAAACTGTTACGGCCCTTTCATCCGATACTGGGTATTCTGAGTGCACAGTATTGCAGTATTGTTCCGAAAGAAGTAGTGGAGAAATACGGAAAGGATTTCAGGCGGCATGCCTGTGGTACCGGGCCTTTTCAGTTGCATTCCTGGGACGAGGGTGAGTCGATGATCCTACATAAGAATGAACATTACTGGGAGAAAGATGCACAGGGGAAAATGTTGCCTTATCTGGATGCGGTCAAGATCAGTTTCTATGATAACAAGGCCACTGAGTTCCTTCAGTTCAGACAGGGTGAATTGAGTTTTGTGAATGATATCGATCCTTCTTTCAAAGATGAATTATTATCCAAGAAAGGGGAGTTGCGTTCACAATGGGAGGGAAAGATCGTTCTGCAAAAATGCCCCTACTTAAATACAGAGTATTTCGGGATCATGGTGGATGAAAATAATCCGTTGGTAAAGAATTCGCCTACGGGTATCAAAGCTGTGCGACAGGCGATGAACTATGCCATCAACCGAAAACAGCTGATGATGTATATGCGTAATTCGATCGGTATTGCAGCAGAAGCAGGATTTGTGCCGGGTGGATTACCCTCTCGTAATACAGAATTGGTAAAAGGATATACTTATGATCCAGCCAAAGCCAAACAATTATTAAAAGAAGCGGGATATCCCGATGGAAAGGGGCTTCCCACCATCAAACTGCTTACGATCAATATCTATGCAGATATCGGCAGTTTTGCTGCGCGGCAGATGGAAGAAGTGGGTATTCCGGTTCAGGTAGAGATCATACAGAAGAGTTTATTGCTGGAACAAACGGCAAAATCGCAGGCCCTGTTCTTTCGCGGCAGCTGGATAGCCGATTATCCCGATGCTGAAAATTATATGGCCATGTTCTACAGCAAGAACCCGGCACCACCTAATTATACCCGTTATAAGAATCCTGATTTTGATGTATTGTATGAAAGATCGCTGGTAGAGAACAATGATTCTCTGCGTTATGTCTTATACAGGCAAATGGACCAGATGGTGATCAATGATGCCCCTGTGATCCCTATCTGGTATGATATGGCGATACATCTTGTACAACCCAATGTAAAAGGGTTTTATGCGAATGCTTTGAATTTGCTGGAGTTGAGAACAACCCGTATCAACAAATAATTACTTTTATTTTCTTTATTTGTTATTTTTTGTATATTGGTAAGACATCCATTGTCCTTAGCCGATAAAATAGTCATTAGTAACCTGCCATAATAAGAGCAGGCAATTCCTACCCCTGGGAATTGAGTAAGGATTTTACCTGAAAAAAAAGTGGTTTTCCCTGTTTTCCTATTCTCAATCTAGTAAGATATTTATTACATGGATCAATCAAAACCTGTTCGAAAGATCATTCTGCAGCTGTTTTTTTATACCATTCTATACATACTGAGCGGCTGCAGTTCCGTTCGGAAGTCTGCAAATAACAATTATGCAACCCTGGAAGCCAGTTACACGAGTTATCAGTCAGCGCAGGGAAGCGGCAGAGGCATTATTTTTCGGGTATTGATCCCGGAAGAAATTAAGCGTGATCTAACGGTAGATTCGTTTTATATAAATAAAAAACCGCTTCTGTTTACAATACAGGAAAGACCTGGCGGTACCTATCTCGAGGCTAATTATTTTGTTTCGGTTGCAAATCCGTTGTTGAATATGGAAACAAAGAGCGAGCAGCAGGCTATTACCCGTAAAGTTACAGACCCCATAATCATGAATAAGGAATTCTACCCGTCCTGGATTCTTGTGACGCATAAGGGTGTGCAACAGAAATTTTCTATCCCTGTTTACAAAGAGGAAAAAGATCCTGCACATGAGCAATAATCCAAAAAAACATATCCGTATTGCAAAGCAACTCTTTGTAGGCATGAGTTTCGTTTCATTCTTTATCGGGTTATGGCTGATACAAAAACATTATGCTGTATCCGAATCCTCTCTTTACCCTGGTCTTGTAGAAAAAACGGCTACTATTGATGATATTAAAGTAGAGGGAACCGATAAGGTATTTACGCTACCTATTCTTAAAGGCCGTTTAACTACATCAAGCCAATATGCTGATCAACTGTCAGATCGTGCATTGCATGCTGCATTTCTCAATAATCATCCCTTTCACAACAGAAAAAATATTGCTGATGAGAAAGAGAAAGATACGGGAGATGATGATGAATATGAGTATGAAGATAAGGATCATCCTGACAGGCCGGATTTAGCATTTGAACAGGATTTTTTACGAACCATGAATCCTGCACTAAAAAGGCCTACCCCGGAAGTACTTTCTGATATTATCAGGAATAATGCGATACAAAGATCCCGCGTTGCTACGAACGGGATTCCGGGAGCTACCGGAAATCCATGGGTAGAAAGAGGACCGAATAATGTGGGTGGCCGTACGCGTACACTTGTTTGGGATCCGAATGATGCAACAGGTAAAAAAGTTTGGGCGGGGGCTGTTACTGGTGGGCTTTGGTATAATAATGATATCGCCAATGCCAGTTCTTCCTGGACAAGAGTAGATGATTTTTGGGGAAATATTACGGTTACTGCTTTGGCTTTTGATCCTAACAATAAACAGATAGCTTATGCCGGAACGGGTGAAGGCTGGAATCAGATAGCTTCAGGATCTTCGGGTGCCGGTATCTGGAAGACAACAGATGGCGGTAGTACCTGGAATCAAATATCTTCAACGGCCAATTTCAATTTTATCAGCGATATAGCTGTTCGTAATGAATCCGGAACCAGTGTAGTCTATGCAGCAGTTAATTCTTATAGTTATGCCGGTACTTTTTTGAATTCTCCCAATGAAGGTTTACAAAGATCTATTGATGGTGGGGTAAGCTGGACACAGGTATTACCGAAGATACCCGGTAATGGATCCTATTCGATTATCTATGCACCCTCTTCCATTGCTATTGGGGCAGATAATACCATTTGGGTGGGAACCAAGGCTAGTATTTATTCTGCAACTGATGGCGGTGGGGGAAGGGTTCTGGTTTCAACCAATGGTACTACCTGGAGCACTTCTGATATTGTTACTGTTTCCAATGGAACAGGCAGGGTAACGGTAGCCTGTGCTCCTTCAGATCCTAATTATATTTATTCATTTGTTGAAAGTGGTGGAGAGGTAGCCTATATAAGAAGAAGTGTAAACGGTGGTCTTTCATGGTCATCACTTTCATTACCGGTAGAAACTGATCAGGATATCAGCAGTTCGGATTTTACACGTGGTCAGGCATGGTATGACCAGTTGCTGGAAGTGGATCCCAATAATCCTTCTACGGTGATCATTGGAGGGGTTGATCTTTTCATGACTACCAATGCCGGCAGCACGTGGACGCAGATCAGTAAATGGTCAAATAATAATAATTTAAATGGATTGACCTGTTCGAATGTACATGCCGATCATCATTGTGCATCTTTTAAACCGGGCTCTTCCTCTACCGTTGTTTTTGGTAATGACGGAGGTGTGTTTTATACCAATTCCCTTTCAACAGCCGCCAACAGCCCGGTGATTACAGATCGGAATACCAATTATAATGTAACGCAATTTTATGCTGCTGCCATGCATCCCACTGCAGGATCTAATTATTATCTGGCGGGAGCACAGGATAACGGAACACAAAAATTTACTTCAGCAGGACTTGCTGGTACAACATCTGCAACAGGCGGAGATGGGGGCTATTGTTTTATTGATCAGCAAAATCCACAGATACAGATCACGAATACGACCAACAATAACGTTTACTTATCAACCAATGGCGGGACATCTTTTACAAAAATTTTGACTGACAAACAAACAGGAAGCTTTATTAATCCGGGAGGGTATGATAATAACCTTCATATACTTTACACATATAAGTCGCAAAATGCATTATACAGGGTGTCAAATCTTACAGGTACCCCTTTGGTTCAAACGATCAGTATTACGGGGCTCATCAGTGATGCAACTACTTTTAAAGTTTCACCTTATACAACTACATCTACCACCTTATTTGTGGGTGCAGCCGACGGGAGTGTGTTAAAGGTGACCAATGCAGATGGGGCTTCTCCCGGTTCAACAGATATTTCAAGTAATCTTCCTGCTGGATCGGTCTCCTGTATTGAGATAGGGGCAAGTGAAAATGAGCTGCTGGTTACATTTTTTAATTATGGTATTTCTAAAATCTGGTATACCAGTAATGGAGGGGCATCATGGGTTAATAAATCACTCAGCTTTCCCAATATTCCGGTTAGGAATGCTTTATTTAATCCTAACAATCGGGTAAATGAAGTGATTTTGGCTACCGAATTAGGCATGTATGGAACAACGAATTTCAGTAATTCATCACCTACATGGACACAAATAAACAATGGCTTTGCCAATGTGAGAACGGATATGTTACAGATCCGCAGTTCTGATAAACAGGTAGTGGCAGCAACCCATGGCCGCGGATTATTTTCCAACAATGCTTTTTCCAGTAATTTACCTGCACCGGCTATCTCCTCATTTACACCAACAAGTGCTTCTGCGGGTAATACCGTTACCATTACAGGTACCGATCTCAATGGCGCTATTGAAGTCAGTTTTGGGGGTACGCCAGCTACGGCTTTTACAGTAGTGAATGCGACTACAATACTGGCAACTATTGGTAATGGGTCATCCGGTAATGTGCTGGTAAGTACCCAGGGTGGCACTGTAGTTAAGTCAGGGTTCACTTTTACCGTTGGCCCACCGGTGATTAGTTCTTTTACACCTGTTTCGGGAGGTACTGGTACAGCGATCACGTTGACAGGGAGTAATTTTACGGGAACCAGTCTGGTTTATTTTGGAGGGATTACTGCTACTTCCTACAATGTGATTTCTAATACAACGCTTGTTGCTGTAGTTGGTACCGGAGCCAGTGGAAGCATCAGTGTAACCACTGCTACAGGAAGTACGGCAAAAACCGGTTTTACATATGTTAAAACACCTGCGATCACTTCCTTTACGCCTACCAGTGCAGCAGCAGGGAATACAGTAACCATTACAGGGACTAATTTAACAGGAGCTACAGGGGTGAATTTTGGCGGAACAGCGGCAGCTTCTTTTTCTGTTATTACATCTACTACGATCAGTGCGGTTCCGGGTCTGGGTAGTACGGGGGATATCACCGTTACTACCGCAGGAGGTACCGCGGCATTAAGTGGGTTTACCTTTATTTTAGGCCCGCCACCTACGATAAGTTCTTTTACTCCGGCTGTTGGGCCGATCGGTACTACTGTAACTATTACAGGTACTAATTTCAATGCTACTGCTTCGGCAAATATTGTGTATTTCGGTGCAGTAAAAGCAGCTGTTACTTCAGCCAGCACCACCTCATTAACCGTATCGGTTCCTGCCGGTGCTACTTACCAGCCTATAACTGTGCTGAACACATCAACTGGGCAGTTGGCATATTCCAATAAGCCATTCCTGGTAAGTTTTGCGGGAAAAAATGCGATCACGAATGGAGATCTTTCTCCCAAAGTTGATTTTACAACAGGTGCCGGTTCAAACGGAATTGTTATCGGAGATATAGATGGAGATGGCAAAGCAGATGTTATGATCGCTAACATAAATGATAATACGGTTTCTGTTTATCGAAATACATCCACCTCCGGAAATATCAACAGTAATTCTTTCGCTTCGAAAGTTAGTTTCACAACAGGATTCAGACCAACGAATATGGCATTAGGAGATCTGGATGGGGATGGAAAACTGGATCTTGCACTTTCCTCATACAATGGTACAACGGTTACTGTGTTACGTAATACGGCATCCTCGGGTGTTATTACTTCTACTTCATTTGCTGCCAAAGTGGAATTTACTGTTGGTTCAATAAATGGGTTATCCAGTATCGCTATACATGATTTTGATGGTGATGGCAAGCCGGATCTGGCCATCATGAACCCGAGCCGAAATGTTATCTCGGTATTGAGAAATACGGCACAACCCGGAAACATTACCAGTTCTTCATTCAATAGCTATATTGATTATTCAACGGGAGGAACTCCTTATGGAATTGCTTTGGGAGATCTTGACGGAGATGGAAAACCCGATATTTCTGTTGCTAACCTGTATCCTTCAGGGCCGGCAACCGCTATGGCTGTTTTCCGGAATACAGCCGTAAGCGGAAGTATCAACACAAATTCTTTTGCGGCAAAAGTAGATCTGCCGACTGCTTATTATAATACACAACACCTTGCTGTCGGAGACCTGGATGGTGATGGCAAACAGGATATAACCATCATTTCATCGCAGCCTGCTCCCAATATTTATGTATATCGCAATACAGCTACTTCAGGTGTACTTTCCAATACAGGTTCCTTTGCAGCACGCGTCTCATTTTCTTCCTCTGTTCTGCCAACATATACTTGTATAGGAGATATAGATGGTGATGGTAAACCTGAAATCATTTTATCCAGTCAGGGGGGGAATACCTTATCTATATTCCGTAACACCTCAGTTCAGGGAACAATCACAAGTTCTTCTTTTGCACCCAAAGTTGATTTTATCACCGGAAGCCAACCTAATATTTTTACATTAGGCGATATAGATGGTGATGGCAAAACAGATATTATTGTATTGAATACCGGCAGTAATAGTTTTTCCGTTTTCAGGAATAATCCATCCATTCCGCCAACAATTACTTCTATTGATCCTACTTCAGCCGGTGCAGGGTCGATGGTGACTATTACCGGCACTAATTTTACCAATGTTTCTTCTATCAGTTTTGGCGGTACCGGTGTTGGTTCTTTTTCAACACTATCATCTACCACGATTCTTGCCAAGGTTCCTGCAGGCAGTGGCAGCGGCAATGTAGTTGTAACAACTCCGGGTGGAACGGCTTCTATCAGCGGGTTTATCTTTATACCTGCACCATTTGTTTCATCCTTCACACCAACATCTGCTTTGCCCGGTGCAACATTAACCATAACCGGTGGTAATTTTTCAGGAACAGGTTCGGTAACTATTGGCGGAACAGCGGTGGCTTCGTTCTCTGTGCTATCTTCTACTACAATTACAGCAGTGGTTGGTAACGGGTCTAATGGTAATGTAAGTGTGACCACACCTGGGGGCACTTCTGCCAAGTCGGGATTTATCATTCCTCCACCCACCATTACGGGTTTCTCGCCTTCAAGTGGGGGAGTAGGTGCCGTAATAACCATTACCGGTACAAATCTTACAGGTACGTCCTTAGTTAGTTTTGGGGGCATTACAGCCACTTCCTTTGTTAAGCAGGAACCATTTACTGTTACGGCTATTGTTCCCGCAGGTGTAGGAACAGGCACGACCATCAGTCTTACAACACCGGGGGGCGTAGCAACCAAAACAGGGTTTACATTTTGTCCTGCACCGGTTATTACCGCCAACGGAGGTATTACAACAGTATGTTCCGGAACAGGGGCGGTTGTATTAAATTCCAATGCAACAAATGCCATCCAATGGTATAAGGACGGGGTATTGGTAAACGGTGCAACCTCGGCTTCCTTTACACCTACAGGTTCCGGTCTATACAGTCTTACCGCCCTTGGTACCGGAGGTTGTGCAGTGGTATCGGCAGGATTTACCGTAACGATAAATGAAGTGCCGCCTGTGCCTTCTATTACTGCCGGCGGGCCTCTAACCATTTGTGCAGGATCGGGTCTTGTATTGACCAGCAGCTCTGCAGCAGGCTATAAATGGTATAAAGATGCAATACCCATCAGCGGAGCCAGCAGCGCTGTATTTACGGCAACCGTTTCCGGCGTGTATTTAGTGGTTGTTAATAATGCCAATGCCTGTACCAGTACCTCTACGTCCACTACTGTTACGGTTAACGCAGTACCTTCGGTACCATCCATTGTGGCAGGCGGACCATTGGTTTTTTGTGATACGGGCAAGGTTGTTCTCACATCTGATGCAACAACCGGTAATCAATGGTACAGGAACAATACACTGATTACGGGGGCAAACGGGGTTTCCTATACGGTCACTCAAACAGGGAGCTATACTGTTTCTGTAACCAATAGTAATAACTGCTCTGCAAGTTCCCTGGCAACAACGGTTACGGTAAATGCCATTCCGGGAAAACCTGTCATTACGCTCAATACCACAGACCTCGTTAGCAGTATTGCTTCGGGCAATCAATGGTTTAAGGATGCATCAAGTATCAGTGGAGCCACTGCACAAAATTACCGTCCTACGCTCAGTGGTTATTATAAGGTTCAGGCCACCAATGCAGGTTGTACCGGCGTTGCCAGCGATCCTTATTATTATCTGACCACTGCTGTTTTAAATATCAATGGCAATTTTATCGGAACATACAGACTCATACCTAACCCGGCCACTGAAAGGTTATATATACAGGCAGGGAATGCAAACGATAAGATCACTGTTCAGATGATCGATCCCAATGGAAGAGTGGTCATCAAACAGGAATTTACCGGTAGTACCATTATCGATATGGCTACCTTCGCAAAAGGTATCTAAACGATTCTGCTGACTGATAGCCGAACCAAAAAACAGGAGAGCAAACAGGTCATTAAACAATAACAACGTCGGTTATGAAAAGAATACAATTCTATCTGTTACTGATTTCGGCATTCTTTGTACTGGGTGCCTGCAGCAAAGGAGGCGATTCTGGTTCGGGAGGAGGTGGCAGCACTACACCGCCAGAACAGAATCTATCCATTTCACTGAACCCCGATCCGGGTAGCGGCGTGGTACCAGCTTTATCTGCTACCTATTCTTTCAAACTGCAGATCAATTCAACCCCGCCAACCGGAGGTGTTAAAATAGATATCACCGGCACAAAGGATAGCGATAACACAACTCAATTCTCACAAACTTCGCAAACATCGAGTGGTTCTGTTACCAGTATCGACCTCAGCGTTCAGAACCTGGCACCGGGAATTTTATATATTATTAAAGTGGATGTTAGCTCCAATACTACATCCACAAATAAAACAAGCACCAGTTTTAAGATTGCGAGAAAATAATCTCTCTGTTCCTCCGTGGCCTCTGTGTTGAAAAGAATCCGACAGCGATATCATTTTAACACAGAGGCCACGGAGATCAGGAGTTACGCAGAGGATTCATTTTGATTGTCTATTTTTGTTTTATAACCGGCAAGAGTGATCAGCAATTCTATTAACCGGTTCCTCCCATTTTCATGAAGTATCTCATCATCAGTCTCATTTTTTTATTATCATCTTACGCAATAAACGCACAATCCGTTAGCGACAGTCTGCCATTACCCGCCAAACCAATTTCCAATAATTATTATATAGTACGATCTTATATTTTACCAACCTCTCTGATCCTGTATGGTGTGTTGGCGCAGAATGTTCAGCCATTAAGAAACCTGAACGAATCTGTTCGGAACCAGGTGGCGGCTCCGGTTGGTAAGCAAACGAATGTTGATGACTATCTCCAGTTCGTACCTGCTGTTTCGAGTCATGTGATCAGTTTACTGGGCGTGAAGGCCAAACACAAACTGTTTGACCGCCTGATGATTGATGGAATGACGGCGGCTATTTCCATCAGTGCTGTCTATGTTACCAAAAGGATCAGTCATGAAACCCGTCCCGACGGTTCTGATGATCTTTCTTTTCCCTCGAACCATGTGGCTACCGCTTTTGCGTCTGCTGAATTATTACGTTATGAATATGGGGATCAGTCTCCATGGTATGGTATTGCTGGCTATGCTGTGGCTACTGCAACCGCTTACCTGCGTATGTATAATAACCAGCATTGGCTGGGAGATGTAGTGGCAGGAGCGGGGATCGGGATCGTATCTGCCAAGATCGCTACTCAATTATTTCCGCTTGCTAAAAAGATCCTCTTTCATAATAAAACCCCTTTCTGGGGAGCGGTAGTGCCTTCTTATCAGAATGGTAACCTGGCTTTTCATTTCTTTAAAGAGATCAAATAGAAACTCTGCGGAAAACTCAGCGTTACTCCCTTTCTCTGCGGTTGGAAAGGGTTAATAAAATATACGGCTCTGCTATTTGGAGTTCATTCCAACCGCAGAGCCGCAGAGAAGCAGAGTTTTCGCAGAGAAATTATCCTTTCTTTAGTTTATCCTTGAACACTTTTTCAAACTTTTC
>CBHRAM010000075.1:0-11480 GCA_966076165.1 uncultured Chitinophagaceae bacterium | reverse complement strand
GGGTAATATAAGGTGAGAGACAGGTAACCGATCCATCAAGGAAATTTCTGGTTTTACCGTATTTAACTGCATCAATAGATTCAATCCTTTCTCTGATGAGCGGATAGTCTGTGGGAAAATGTATCATTATATCCTGATCAGCTTATGCTCTCTGAGCGTGTCTAAGGTTAATATGTCTCCTTCCTGTATGTTTTTATAGTCAGTCACCTCACACAAGAATCCCACATGGTCGCCGCCTTCAAAACGGGAGGCAATACTCAGCTCCATCACAGCAAGGCATTCTTTTAAAATGGGAAAACCCTTCCAATGTGTGATGAGTTTTCTTTTTTCCAGCCTGGCGATTTTGTCAATTTCCTTGCCACTTTTTTTTCCTAGCAGGTCCACTAAGCGATATTGATCCGAAGCGAGTAATTGTAACACAAAAACGGAGTGTTGTTCCAGGTTAGAAAGCGTTTGTGTTCCATGATAGATGCCACATACAAAACGTTTCGGTTTCATACTGATCTGAGAAGCATAGGTAATGATATGCATATTAAAATGCCCCTTGCCATCATGGCTGCTGATTGAATAGACAGGCAGGTTAACTCTGTTCCAGGGACGCTTGGGCATGGTGTGGTTAAATATTATTTAGAGACTACAACAAAAGGCTGCGGACTTTGTTTATTTCAACACAAATCAGCAGTATGGAAAATCTAAAGGGGAAAAATGTATTGATCGCCGGTGCTACCGGTGGAATCGGTTCAAAAGCGGCTAAACTGATTGCCGGCAGTGGTGCTCATGTTTTTATTACAGGGAGGAATACCGACAGGTTAAACCGGGTTGCAACGGAATGCGGTATTCCGGATGAGCATGCGTTTATAATGGATCTGGCTGATGTACAAGCTGTGAATACAGCCATTCAGAAAATTACAGAGATGGGAATTGAACTGGATATTGTGGTGAATGCAGCCGGTATCGGCATTATCAAATCTATGGACACCCTAACAACAGATGACCTGCTGGATACCCTGAATGCTAACCTGGTTGGCCCATTCAACCTTCTGAAAGCCGTTTTACCGGGTATGAAAGCAAGGAAGAAAGGCCTGATCATACATATCCCGGGTGTTTTGGGAAAAGTGCCGATGGCCGGTGCTGCTGCATATAGTGCCAGTAAATACGGGCTTACCGGAATGATGCAAAGTATCAGAGAGGAACTGAAAAGAACCGATATACGCATCACCAACCTCTTTCTCGGTGGGGTAGATTCGCCTTTCTGGGATACTATTGACCTGCGGGTGCAGAAAGATAAGATGATCGTTGCCGAAGAAGCTGCCAAAGCCATCTGGTTCCTTTGTCAGCAGCCGCTGAGCGGGGTGGTGAGTGAGATGGTGTTACAGCCTTTTAACCACCAGGCAATTTAAATTTGAAAAATATTTTACAGTTTTATCCAAAACGTTTTTTACTTACCCTTCCTGTACCGATATTCGTGTAACGAACACGCGTTAGCATGAATATCTCCTTTGATAATACTGAAAATGCCTTTGCTTACAAGTCCGACAAGGAATTGAAAGGCGCCAAATTCCTGTTTAGTACCATGGGTTTTTCCTGGTTTGTACAGATAGGAACCCGATTGACACCGTTTATCATGAAAACGGGTTTGCCAGTGCATGGCCTGATCCGTAAGACCATTTTCAAACAGTTTGTAGGAGGAGAAACCCTGGAAGAAACGGCTGCCGTGGGTGAAACATTGGGTAAATATGGTGTGCAGGTAATTCTCGATTATGGTGTGGAAGGAAAAGAAGGGGAAGATAATTATGATAAGGCAACCGATCAGTTTATCAGGGTTGTGAATTATGCAGCTACGCAAACCAATATTCCTTTCATCAGCATCAAAGTAACCGGCCTGGCACGTTTTGGTTTATTACAGACCCTGGACGAAGCACCACGTTTACGCAGCGGAATTCATGATCATGAAGAAGAAGTGGCAGAGTGGGACAGGGTTCGCGAAAGAATGTATACGATCTGCGAAGTAGCAGCAGAAAAAAATATTGGTGTATTGATCGATGCTGAAGAAAGCTGGATCCAGGATCCGGTTGACAGGCTATCTATGGAAATGATGGAGATCTTCAATAAGGAGAAAGTGATCGTGTATAATACCATTCAGCTGTATCGTCACGACCGATTGCATTTTCTTCGGATCTCACACCAGATCGCCCAACAGCAAGGTTTTAAACTGGGCATGAAACTGGTGCGTGGTGCCTATATGGAGAAGGAACGGGAACGTGCGTATGATAAAGGATACAAGAGCCCGATCCAGCCGGATAAAGCCGCTACGGATCGTGATTATGATGCATCGGTAAGGTACTGTATCGAAAATATCAATGATATATCTGTTATTGTGGCATCACATAATGATGAAAGCAACCTGCTGGCAGCACGATTGCTTAACGAGAAAGGCTTACCACATAACCACCCGCATGTGCATTTCTCGCAGTTATATGGCATGAGCGATAATATTACCTTCAATCTGGCCAAAGAAGGGCTGAATGTGAGCAAATACCTGCCATTTGGCCCCATCCGCGATGTGATTCCTTATTTGATGCGCAGGGCGCAGGAAAACAGCAGTGTGAGCGGACAAACCGGCCGTGAGTTATCCCTGATCAAGAAGGAATTGGCGCGCAGAAAGGGCTAAGAATTCACAGATTCTCCCCAATGTGACCAGTAATCTTTCCCTCATCGCTTTTTCAAGTGTATTTTGCAGCCTATGCAGCAATACCAGCAATTACTCAGGCATATTTTAGATACCGGTGCGCAAAAGACCGATAGAACCGGAACCGGAACCCTTAGCTGTTTTGGCTACCAGATGCGTTTTAATTTACAGGAAGGGTTTCCGATGGTGACAACGAAAAAACTGCACCTGAAAAGTATTGTATATGAGTTATTGTGGTTTTTACAGGGAGATACCAATATTAAATACCTCAATGAACATGGTGTAAAGATCTGGGACGAATGGGCCGATGCCAATGGCGATCTGGGTCCTGTTTACGGAAAACAATGGCGTAGTTGGGAAGGGGCCGATGGGACTACGATAGACCAGATCAGTGATGTGATCAGGCAGATAAAAAATAATCCGGATAGCAGAAGAATGATCGTGAGTGCATGGAATGTGGCTGAACTGCCGAAGATGGCCTTGATGCCCTGCCATTCACTGTTCCAGTTTTATGTAGCCGATGGAAAACTGAGTTGTCAGTTGTACCAGCGTAGTGCAGATGTATTTCTGGGTGTGCCTTTTAACATTGCATCCTACGCATTGCTTACCATGATGATCGCACAGGTATGTGGTTTGCAATATGGTGATTTTGTACACAGTTTTGGGGATGTGCATTTATACAATAACCATCTGGAACAGGCGCAATTGCAGTTAAGCAGAGATCCTTATCCTTTGCCCATCATGAAGATCAATCCGGATGTGAAAGATATTTTCAGTTTTCAGTTTGAGGATTTTAAGCTGGAAAATTATCAGAGTCATCCGCATATTAAAGCACCGGTGGCGGTGTAATTAAGAATTAAAAATTAGAAATTAATAATTAGTAATTGATCTCTTTGGGTTGCTTACTTCATAATCCATTTTAATGTCTATATCTCTTGTAGTAGCTGTTTCCACAAACAATGCCATTGGTAAGAATAACCAGTTGCTATGGACATTGCCGAATGATATGAAGTTCTTTAAGAATAAAACATGGGCCATGCCGGTGGTGATGGGACGAAAAACATTTGAGGCTTTGGGTAAGCCCCTGAATGGCCGTTTCAATATAGTGATCACCAAGCAGAAAGATTTTAAACCCGAAGGCACTACCGTTGTGGATTCTTTGGAGGAAGCTATTAAGACTGCTTATGCAGCGGATTATAAAGAAGTAATGATCATAGGTGGCGGGCAGATCTACCAACAATCCATGCCTATCGCTGATACACTATACCTCACCCGTGTGGATGCAGAACTGGAGGGTGATACCTCATTCCCGGAAATTGATACGAATGAGTGGGAGATGATATCGCAGGAAACACATACCGCCGATGAGAAACATGCATATGCTTATCATTTTCAGATCTGGAACAGGATCAAAAGATAAATAGCCATGCTGGAGTTTATCAAGATCGCGTATTGTGTTAGTATCCCTGTACTGTTATTACTATCTTTTATAAGTATTGCCGGGCTTAACAAACATGCGATCAACCTGATCTCTCTTACCAATATTTTATTGATCGGCTACTCATTTTATCTGGGTTGGCAATTGCTGGCCATGTACCAGTTGGCCTTAAAATTTTCAACAGGTGATCATTCCATGGAATATACTGACAGGGGAGTTCTGATCAGGATGGGGCTTGTTATGCTGGTTCCTTTGTTCTCACTGCATCCCCGTATCAGGCGAAACCGCATATTCACATTTGCCTTGCTGGTGCTGCTTTTCTGGGTGTTTCCGCCGTTTTCCTGGAATATGTTTGATATCGGCTATAAGATACCTGCCTATTTTTGCCTGCTATGTTCAGCATATGCTTTACTTTGGCTGCTGAACCAATTACCACACCAATCCCGGCCGCAATAATGTATTCACCTTTTCAACTGGGTGCCAGGTACCTGAAGTATTATATCACCGCTTCCAACAGTAAGGGACATGGGATGCATTCGCCTTTTGTGTTTGATTTTATTACCAAAGTGCTGAATGATGACAGGGATTTTTACGCGTATGGATCCATTGAAAATCTACGGCAGTTATTATTGCTTGATCAGAAAGAATTGTTGATTGAAGATTTTGGGGCAGGCTCAAGGGTGAAGAAGGAGAACAGGAGAAAAATATGTGATATCGCAAAGTCGTCACTCAAACCCAAAAAATTCGGACAATTATTGTTCAGGATCGTTGACCACTATTCTCCGGCTACTATTTTAGAACTGGGTACCTCACTCGGCATAACCACCGCTTATCTTGCTTCAGCCAGGGAAAACAGTTTGGTAACCACCATGGAAGGAGCGAAAACAGTGGCGGCGGTTGCCAGAAATAATTTTGAAAAACTCCGTCTTCCCCATGTTGAAATGGTGGAGGGGAATTTTGATGAAACCCTGGTTCCTACCGTAAACAAACTACGTTCCATTGATCTGGCTTTTGTGGATGGGAATCACCGCTATGAGCCAACCTTGAGATATTACAGGGAATTATTACCGGCCATGCATGAATATTCTATCCTGATCTTTGATGATATCCACTGGAGTAAAGAAATGGAGCAGGCATGGGAAACGATTAAAGCAGACGATGCCGTAACTTTGAGTATCGACCTGTTTTTTATCGGGTTGGTGTTCTTCCGGAAAGAACAGAAAATAAAACAACATTTCACGATCCGTTTTTAATATGCGATTCTGGTTATGTTTTGTGATGGCCATTTCTGGAGGCCGGTTCTCATCGGCCCAGGATTTCTCTGCCTGGGAAAAAAATACTTTCTTTTTTGATCAATCTGTTTTACCCTACCGTTTCTTAAGACCTGCAGCTGACCTGTCAAAAAAATACCCCCTGATCATTTTTCTTCATGGAGCTTTTGAAAAAGGAGAGGACAATGAAAAGCAACTCAATATTGGCGGCCGCTATTTTCTCCGTGATTCGATCCGTAAAAATTATCCGGCCTATGTTTTGTTCCCGCAATGCCCGGAAGATGATTCCTGGGCTTATTTTGAGAACAAACTGGATCTGACAACAGGCAAGGCAACCGATTGGAATTTTCCTTTCAGAAAAGAGCCCACACCCGTGGCTGCCAGTCTCAAAAAACTCATCGATTCTATAGCTGCAACGGGATCGATCGCGGTTGATAAAATATATATTGCCGGTTTGTCGCAGGGCGGTATGGGTGTATTGGACCTGAGTGCCCGGTACCCGGAAACCTTTGCTGCGGGTATTTCCATGTGTGGTGCAGGCGAACCCATGACTGCTAAATTGTTTTCAGGTAAAGTAGCGATATGGTTGTTTCATGGCGATAAGGACCCGGTGGTTCCGGTAGATTTTTCACGTGATTTTTATAGAAGATTGAAAAGACTCAATGCGGCTGTTCGATATTCAGAATACAAGGGAGTAGAGCATAATTGCTGGGTAAATGCGTTTGCTGAACCAGAATTGATGCGTTGGTTGTTTGAGCAGGCGAAGAAATGAATTTCGTGAGTCGTCAATCGTCAATCGTGAGCAGTAGCAGTAAATTTTTAATTCTTCATTTTTAATTTTTAATTGACTCCCGCCTTTCCGCTTCTAAGTATATTTGACCCATGTCGTTACCTCTGCCACTATTACAATCACTTACGAATGTTCCCGGTTTTCATCGCGAAACATTTGAGGCGGTGCATGCTTCGGGTGAGCAGGTGACTTCTATCAGGCTTAATCCGGAGAAGTCCATAGACCATGGACCATGGACCATGGACGATAACAAAATTCCATGGTGCCCGTATGGAAGATATCTTGGTTCAAGGCCATCTTTCACTTTTGATCCGGTCTTTCATGCTGGCGCTTACTATGTGCAGGAAGCGAGCAGTATGTTCCTCTGGCATGCTGTGAAAGAATTGGTGGGTATTGATACAAGGAAGAAAGTATTGGATCTGTGTGCAGCGCCGGGTGGTAAGAGCACTTTACTGGCTTCTTATTTTACAGATGGACTGGTGGTAGCCAATGAAGTGATCAAATCAAGGGCAGCTATATTGGTGGAGAATATTACCAAGTGGGGAAGTGATCATGTGATCGTTACCAATAATGATCCATCGCATTTCCAATCATTGCCCGGATTTTTTGATGTGATGGTAATTGATGCTCCCTGCAGTGGCAGTGGCTTATTCAGGAAAGACCCGGGTGCTATTGATGAATGGAGCGAAGATAATGTACAGCTCTGCAGCCAGCGCCAGCAAAGGATCCTGGCGGATGTATTACCTGCCTTAAACGAAGATGGAATATTGATCTACTCAACCTGCTCTTATTCGGTGGAAGAAGATGAAGCGATCGCCGATTGGCTGGTATCTGAAATGAATATGGAGAGCAAAAAATTGAATGTAGATCCTGCATGGGGTATTGTTGAAACCAACTCACCGGATACCAATGCCTGCGGGTATCGTTTTTATCCTGACAGGGTAAAAGGTGAAGGATTTTTTATCGCAGCTTTTCAAAAGAAAACAGGAGTGGATACGATCCGCTTAAAAGAACAACGTTTGCCGGAACCCTCCAAACAGGAGATGCAGGTCATACAAGCTTTCATGACTATACCGGAAGAATTTACTTTATTCAAACAGGGTGAAGCCATCCGGGCTATTAAGCGGGAATGGCTGGCAGATCTGCAGGTATTAGCGAAGTGCCTCTATATAAAAAAAGCCGGTATTGAGATTGGAGCCATTAAAGGAAAAGATGTGATACCGGGGCATGAACTGGCGCTAAGTTCCCTGGGCCGGAATGCTTTTGCCCCGATCGAACTAACGGAGGAACAGGCTTTACAATACCTGCGAAGAAAAGAGCTGGTACTCAGCGATGCCCCCAAAGGATGGAACCTTGTGGGGTATGGTGGATTACCCCTGGGCTGGGTGAAAGTTTTACCCAACCGGATCAATAACTATTATCCTGCAGAATGGCGCATATTAAAAGAGTAATTTTGCCATATTCTAACCTGAATCAAATGAAGAAACTCAGTTGGCTGCTTGCCTGTTTTTTTACCATTTCCCTTAGTGCCCAGGAAAAGTTTGTATTGATGGGTAAAGCGCCTGATCTGTATGTGGTGCATACGGCAGACGGAAAAGAAAACCTGCAGGCGATCAGTATCCTTTTTGGACAGTCGGTGAGCAAACTCGCTGCCTATAACAACCTTACAGCATCCGCTCCATTAACAAAGGGAACTGCTGTGAAGATCCCGGTTTCGAAAGACAATATCATTCAGCAAAGAACAGAGACCGGCGCACCGGTGTATCATATGATCGGGAAGGGAGATAACCTGTACCGTCTCAGCCAGCTCTATAATAAAGTTCCGATCAATACGATCAAAGACTGGAATGCGATGAAAAATGATGTGGTGAAGGACGGGCAATTATTGATTGTAGGTTATATGGTGAATGCACCAACTGCAGCGGCAGTAAAAACGGTTGCCCCTGAAAGCAAGCCTGATCCTAAAAAAGATATTCCCGCTTTCAATGATGGTCGCACCACACCCAATACCACACCCGATAAAAAATATATTGAAAAGACCCAGCCACCCGTCCCCAAACAAGCACCCATTAATCCTGTAGTTGTTCCTTCGGGGCCGGTAACCAAATCTGAAAAAACAAATGCCGAGGAGAAACCCGCCGTTACTGACGTGAAGCCTGCGGCCAAAACACCTGCACCGGTGAATAAGCCAACTGCAAAAACAGAGTATACGCCAACAGAAGGTGATGAAGGTTATTTTGCTTCTGCCTATGCGCAGCATTCGAAAGATGCGGCGCAACAGTTTCATTCAGGTGATGCTGCGGTTTTCAAAACGATCAGTGGCTGGACAGACAGGAAATTTTATGTATTGATGAATGATGTTGAACCCCGAACCATTGTTCGGATCACGGGCCCGGGTAATAAAAATATCTGTGCCATGGTACTGGGCCCATTGCAGGAAACCAAGGGTGCATCCGGGTTATTATTACGCATCAGTAATTCCGCCGCTGCGGCATTAGGGATTACTGATCCGAAGTTTACCTTAACGGTTACTTATTTTGAATAAATGAAGAGGTATATGAAAAAGATCGGAGTATTATTTTGTTTGTTAACCCTGGTGATAGGGAGATCATTGTTTGCGCAGGATGGATTACCGGCAACTGATTTTGAAAAAAGGATCAACGCACAAAAACCACAATTACTGGATGTAAGAACAGCCGGTGAATACCAGTCGGGACATTTAAAAAATTCCTTACAGGCCGATTGGCTCAATAAAGACCAGTTTGCCGACAGGATCAAATACCTTGATAAGAATAAACCTTTGTTGGTCTACTGTGCATCCGGTGTACGAAGTGCCGCTGCAGCCAAATGGCTTTTGGATAATGGGTTTAAAGATGTACAGAATTTAAAAGGCGGACTCACCGCCTGGAAGCTGGAAGGTAAATCGGTAGAAGCGCCTGCTGCCAAAGCACAGATGAGCCTTGGCCAATACAAACAATTGACTGCTTCAAACGATATTGTACTGGTTGATTTTGGTGCAGAATGGTGTCCACCCTGTAAAAAAATGGAACCGGTATTGGCACAACTGGAAAATGAATTACCCAATAAATACAAATTGGTAAAAGTAGATGGGGGAATGGATATTGATGTGATGAAAGCCCAGAAAGTTGACGTGATCCCGGTATTTATTATCTATAAGAAGGGAAAGGAAGTATGGCGTAAACAGGGGGTTGTGGAGTTGGATGAGTTGAAGAAGCAGTTGGCCAGGTAGTTAAAGGGAGGTAAAGAGGTTAAAGTAGTTAAAAGGGTTAAAATAGTTAAATAATGGGTTTTACCACTTTAACTATTTTAACCCTTTTAACTACTTTATCCAACCTCGGTTTCTTTTACACGGTAGCCGCGCAGGAAGTCTTCCACCAGCATTCTTTTCTTTCCCTCCAGTTGCAGGTCTGTTATGTGTATATAGCCATCTTTGCAGGCGAATTTGATAAATGTTTTTCCGTCTGAAAACACTTTACCTGCCGGATGATTATGGGTAGTAGTCTCTTTTTTGCTTCGGTAAACTTTTAAGATTTTATCATCCAGTTTTGTTAAGGCACCGGGGAAAGGGGAGAGGCCGCGGATAAAATTATGCAATACGGCAACAGATTGATTCCAATCGATCTGACAGGTTTCGGTAAATATTTTAGGCGCATGTTTTAGCACTGACAGCTCGCTACTCACTACTGATGATTGCGCCAGTTCCTGTAAACTTCCTGCTGCCAATCCTTTTACTGTTTCCACCAATACTTCTGCACCGATCATTTTCATTTTATCGTGTACTTCCCCGGTGGTCTCATCTTCACTGATCGGGAAACTTTTTTGTAAGAGAATATCACCGGTATCGATTTCGTGTTTCAGTTTAAAAGTAGTCACACCGGTTTCTTTTTCACCATTGATCACAGCCCAGTGAATAGGTGCCGCACCGCGGTATTGGGGTAATAAGGAACCATGCAGGTTTACGGTGCCCAGGGGCGGCATATTCCAGACGACCTCGGGTAACATGCGGAATGCCACAACGATCTGCAGATCGGCTTTTAATGCACGGAGTTGCTCTATGAATTCGGGGTTCTTTAATTTTTCGGGTTGGAGAATTATCAATCCTTTTTCAACCGCATATTTTTTTACGGCACTCTCTGTCAGTTTCATACCACGCCCTGCCGGTTTATCGGGAGCAGTAACCACACCTACTATGTTGAAACCTGCCTGCACCAGTGCATCTAAAGAGGCAACGGCGAAGTCGGGCGTTCCCATGAAAACGATGCGAGGGTATGGGTTTGTGGTCTGTGGTTTGTGGTCTGTGGTTGACATGGGGCAAAGATAACGGAGTAGGGGTTTATTGGTTTATTCGTTTACTGGTTTATTAGTCGTAGGCTTTGCACGGTTGCTTTTTCTTAATTCTTTTCTGCTACCAATAAACCGATAAACCAGCAAACCCATAAACCTCCCTGCAGAAACGTCCTAATAATCAACAATTTTATCATATAAACATGTCCGGAAACAGAAAATTATCCTAAAATACCCGTCATTCTTGAATTTGGATTGTACTTTTGGCGGCGGAAAACGGGTTTGTTTTTTCTTTGTTGATTAGTGTTACTTCATTTGAAGGGTGCGACGCAACGGAAGCCGAGAAAAGATCAGGAGCCGGTCCCCACATTATTTCAATTTCAAAAAGTAAACATGCAACAGGTAAAAAAAGGTGATACTGTAAAAGTACATTATCATGGTAAGTTGACAGATGGTTCTACATTCGATTCTTCAGAAGGCCGCGAGCCACTGGAATTTGAAGTAGGCGGTGGTATGGTGATCCCGGGATTTGACACGGGTGTTACCGGAATGGTGATCGGTGAAAAGAAAACCATCCAGATCCCGTTTGATGAGGCCTATGGCCCAAAACAGGAAGACATGATCATGGAATTTCCCAAAGACCGTTTCCCCGCAGACCTCGTACCT
Source organism: uncultured Chitinophagaceae bacterium (assembly GCA_966076165.1). Lineage (GTDB taxonomy): Bacteria > Bacteroidota > Bacteroidia > Chitinophagales > Chitinophagaceae > Sediminibacterium. The sequence continues at coordinate 321 of CBHRAM010000075.1, read as the reverse complement.
GAAGCAGGTATGCAGTTAAATATGAGCAATCCACAGGGACAGAATTTTCCTGTAGTGATCGTAGAAGTAAGAGATGAAGTGGTGATCCTCGATGCCAACCATCCTCTCGCCGGTGAAGACCTGGTGTTTGACCTGGAACTGGTGGAAATCAGTGGGGGCACGCCTTTGATTATTATGCCATAAGAATAATTAAAAATTAGAAATTAAAAATTAAGAATTTTTTGAGTGCATTAAATTGCCTGATGACATGTCATCTGGCTTTTTTTATAACCCAATTTTTAATTTCTAATTTTTATTTCTTAATTATCTCCTCGGCATCCA
>CBHRAM010000074.1:0-11555 GCA_966076165.1 uncultured Chitinophagaceae bacterium | reverse complement strand
AAACCTTGTATATATTTTCCGCAATTGCATATGCTTGCCGGATGAGTTTCTGTTTATTGCCAAACAGGGTTTTGTACCAGCTTGGCATTGGCATCCAGCTCCGACTGCGGGATCGGGAATATTTCAGATTTAGCGCCCAGGTACACCGGGGTATAACCAGGAATATTATCAACAGTTGCCGCCTGGTATGCCTGCTGCACCTGTCCCCAACGTTTCAGATCGAAAAAGCGCAGGCCTTCAAAAGCAAGCTCTACCCTTCTTTCATGGCGAACAACGGTACGCAGTTGATCCTGTGTTAAAGTGTTGCCTTCCGCTTTTTCAACAGTAGGCATGCCTACGCGGGCACGAACCTGGTTCACCAATGCATATACGCCGGTGAGTTGGTTCAGTTCTACCAAGGCTTCTGCACGCATCAGTAATATATCCGCATAACGGAGCACATAAAAATCCTGGCCACCCGGTGAGAAAACTGCAATACCTGTTGAAGAAGCTGCATTCCTTAAGTATTTACGCTGACCATATTTAGTAGATGTATTACCGGTGAATACGGCTTTGAGATCAAGCAGGAAAGTATCTTTGTTGAAATACACAGATGAAAGCAGACGCGGGTCTCTATTGGCTTTCTCATTAGCAGAAGAGTACAAAGGAGACTTGGTGATAGGCTGGCCATCTGTACAATAGTAATCCTTCACCAGGTTCGGCATAGGTTGCTGATCAATTTTTGGCAGATTATTAAAAGTTGCTGAGAAAGTTTCACTGTTCTGAGAAACGCCCGTTGTAAAACGAACCGCAAAAACGATCTCGGATGATTTTTCTCCTTTATCTGTAAAAAGGTCTGCATAACTACTGTTCAAACTGTAACCCATTGTAAGCAAGGTAGTGGTGGCATCCAGTGCACTCTGGTAGTCTTTAGTATACAGATAAAACCGTGCAAGCATACCCAATGCAGCGCCTTTGGTGGCATAACCATATTGCTCTGCAGGATAAGAAGCCGGCAAACCATCTGCAGCTGCTTTCAGGTCTGTGATAATCTGTGCCGATACTTCCTTGAATGTGTTCTTGGGAACATAAGATTCATCCAAAGTTTGCGTTTTCACAATCAGTGGCACATCGCCAAAATACACAGCGAGATTCATATAGAACAATCCCCTAAGGAAATAAGCCTGTCCCAGCAAGGCTTTCTTCTTTGCATCTGAGAGTGCACTGGCAGGCATTGCAGAAATATTTTCAATCGCAGCGTTAGCCCTGCCGATGCCTTTGTAGGAAGAAGACCAGAGACCGGAGAACATGCCGGTGGTGGCATTCACATTGGCGATCATCATATTACCGGGGCCTTCAAACTTGAACGAGTTGTAACAATTATCTCCAAAATTATCGTACATAGGTAATCCTGCATTTTCATTCAGGCTGCCACTGTACATGATACGATCCTGGAGTGCATCGTACACACCATTGATACCAAGCGTAGCGTCCTGTTCTGTTTTCCAAAAACTCTGGTCGCTTAACTGGGTAAGTGAACTTTTATCGAGAAATGATTTCGAACAACCTGTTATAGCAGTAGTCAGTAAAAGAAATGATATTATTCGTTTCATGGTATTAAAATTTAACGTTCAGACCAAATGAATAAATTTTATAAAGCGGGGTTAACTGATCTGTTGCAGAACCCTGTTGCCTTTCCGGATCAAAATGCCTCATCTTGGTGAAAGTGAGAATATTCTGTCCGCTTACATATACACGCAAAGTGGAAAGACCCAGTTTACTTGTAATAGATCTTGGCAGTGAGTATCCAATCTCAATATTTTTCAGCCTTAAATAAGAAGCATCATTAATATAGAAATCAGAAACCACCGTATTTTTCACACCGCCTACACGTGGTAAGGTTGTGGATGGGTTAGTTGGTGTCCAGCGGTCAACCCAGTAGGAAAGCGCATTGTTCCTATCACCCTCCATACCTGTCTGGCCATTATCCATCAACAAACGATCCATTCCCTGAACACCCTGCCACACCATGTTTACATCAAACTCTTTGTAATTAGCACCCAGGTTAAAACTGTAGGTCCATGAGGGATAAGGATTACCGATCACGGTTCTGTCAAATGCATCTACCACGCCATCAGGAACACCTGCAGGGCCAGAGATATCTGCGTATTTCAAATCGCCGGGAGCAGTTTTAACACTACCGAATTGTTTCGGTGATTTGGTTACTTCATCCGCTGTCTGGAATACCCCCAAGGTTTTATAACCATAATAGGCATTGAAAGGCTGGCCGATGGTTACGATAGTTCTGGCGGCAACGGTTTGAATACCTTTATCACCCAGGCCTGTTACATTGTTCTTGGCAAATTTGCTCACATTACCTCCCACATGATAACCCAGCTTACCGATCTTACCCCTATAGTTCAAAGAAAGTTCTATTCCGCTGTTCTCCATACTGGCGGCATTTTGTGCTGCCAGATTGGTTACACCAATTGAGCTTGGAACCGGAAAATTTGTATACAGCACATCATAGCTGCTCTTCTTGAAATATTCGGCGGTGAAAGAAAGCTTATTTTTGAATAATGATCCTTCCAGCGCTACATCAACCTGTTTCACTTTTTCCCAGGAAATATTCGGATTGGCCAGGCTTGTAAGGGCAACCGCTCCTACGATCAGATCGCTTCCAAGTGTGTAATCCAAATTGGTATTGTAAGAACGTTGGAAAATATAGTTACCGATATTATCGTTACCGGTAATACCCCAGCTTCCTCTTAATTTCAGATCTGAGATCCAGCTTACATCACGCATGAATTTTTCTTCACTGATGCGCCATCCAGCAGATGCAGATGGGAAATTACCATACTTGTTGGTTGATCCGAACCTCGATGAACCATCCCTTCTAAGGCTGAATTCGAGTAGGTATTTGCCTTTATATGCGTAGTTGATACGGGAGAAGAATGATTGCAGCGAAATTTCTGCAGCGCTTCCGCTCACATTCGGGTTCAACACACCACCACCGTCAAATACCTGGATCAGATTAGACGGGAAACCGGATAAAGCACCTGTGAAAGAACTATTCTTTGTGTAGATAACTGAATGCCCCAGCAATACCGACAGGTCGTGATTGCTGTTAAACTTTTTAGTGTAACGTAACAGGTTTTCATTCAAGAGACGGTAGTCAAAACTGGAACCCTGTGTCAATGTGTTATTGAGTGACTGTGCTACCAGGTTTCCAGCCCAGTCATAGGTTGAACTGGTGGGTACAAAATTCGAAGTGTTCCCAAAAGTAGCATTGATACTCCCACTGGTTTCGAAGGAAAGATCTTTGGTAAAATTCGCTTTGATTCCCACTCTGTCGGCAATATTGATGCTATTACTGCTGTAATCACCCAACTGACCTGTTCTTAAAGCATTGGTAATAGGGAAACTGGCGTTTACATATTTATAAGACCCGTCGACTATACCGTATTCTCCATTAGAATAATAGGCAGGAGCCGTAGGGGTAGAACGCTGAAACTGGTTAATGATACCGGTTTCAGCCGTGATGGCATTGGCACCACCGGCAGGCCCTGTGAATTTATTCCAATACGCATTGGTTACATTAGAAATACTGAGCCAGTCTTTCACCTGTGTATTCAGGTTAAAACTCAGGTTATATCTTTGTGATTTAAACTTACCCTGTACAATCGCTTCCTGGTTCAGATAGCCCATTGAAACACGATACGTCGTTTTATCATTACCGCCCGAAAAAGAAATATAATGGTTCTGGATCGGTGCATCCCTAAGGATCACTCTTGCCCAGTTAGTATTCGTATACTTGTCTGGCAATGAGCCATCCTGAATAGCCTGGATATTAGCCGCAGTATACCTCAATGGAGCGGTTGGTCCGTTCGCGTTGATATCGTGTTCATTTTTGATGATCGCATAGTTCACCGCATCTAAGTATTGCGGTACAACTGTTACCTGCTGGTAACCCGTGTATCCGTTATATACAACACTGGTTGAACCTTTCTTACCTTTTTTTGTGGTAACCACGATTACACCGTTGGCACCACGGGCACCATAGATAGAACTGGCCGATGCATCTTTCAGTAACGATACACTCTCAATATCTGCCGGGGCGAGGTTATTAAAAGCGCCAAGCCCATCGTATTGAATGTTATCAATCACCACTAATGGGTTTGATCCGCCAAAGCTACCCACACCCCTGATAATAATAGAAGACGCATCATTACCTGGTAAACCGCTTCCCTGTGTAAGTTGTACACCGGCAAACTTACCATACATCAGCTGGGCAGAGTTGGTAACGGGTGTGTTCACCGCATCGTCGAACTTGATCGTTTCAACGGCGCCTGTCTGGTTAATCTTTTTTTGCGTACCATAACCCACTACTACTACTTCGTCCAGGTTGGCTACACTAACTTCAAGTGTTACATTCAGGGTATTTTTACCCTGAAGCGCCATTTCAACAGTGCGGTAACCCACAAAGCTGAAGCGTAAGGATTTTGATCCTTCGCCGGGTTTGATCTGATACATCCCGTCTTTATCAGTCACTGTCCCATTGTTTGGGTTCTTGCTGTCCTGAACCGTTACACCGGAAACAGGCAAGCCATCTTTGGATGACACTACCTTTCCTTTAATAAGGGTAGATTTTTGAGGGGATTGGGCTTGCGTTACTTCTGTACCGGATATCAGTAACAGGCAGGCAAGCAATAGTCCGTAAGGACCTGTTGTAAGTTTTGGCAAAAAACTCATACACGTTAATTTTGGATGATAAGCAATAAAAGACAATCGAGAAAGCCTTGTACTTTCGTAAGTCAATATTCCAAAAATCAGTTTTAAGATAGCGGGTGCCAGTTAATCAAAAGAGGGGTATTCATCGTTCAAATACCTGTTTTTCCCTTGAAATCACTGTGTTATATAAACACGATGAAGCTTACTCTTTCTTTTTCATATACTCAGACGGGGTAGTTCCAAATTGTTTCTGAAAGCTTTTTCTGAAATGTTTGAGGTCGTTAAAACCAGCCTGATAGGCGGCCATGCTAACGGTATATTCTCCGGTTTTTAATAATTGCGCACTTCTTTTCAGTTTGATCATCCTGATAAAATCGGATCCTGACATTCCGGTCAAAGCCTTAAGTTTTCGGTAGAATGTAGACCGGCTCATATTCATCTGCATGGCCAGCTCGTCTATCGAAAATTCATCTTTCTCGATATTTTCTTCAACAAACCCAATGGCGTTTTTGATAAATGTTTCATTGAAAGAAGCTGTTTCCACCTCACTTGGCTCCAGGTTCAACCGCTGGGCAAAGAGTTCTTTTAGTTTTTTCCTGGATTTGATCAGGTTTTTTACATGAGAAATCAAAATAGCAGGTTTGAAGGGTTTTCCAAGATATGTATCGGCACCTAATTGAATCCCTTCTACATGCGACAGGTCATCAGATTTAGCCGTTAACAGGATCACAGGGATATGTGAGGTTCGGTTATCTTCCTTTAAGGTTTTGCACAATTCGTATCCGTCTATCTCCGGCATCATTACATCGCTTACCACGAGATCGGGTATGGTTTGGAATGCTTTTTCAAGGCCCTCTTTTCCGTCCCGGGCGGAGATCACTTCTCCACTCTTACTCAGAATCTTACACAGGTATTGGTTAAGTTCTTCATTGTCTTCTACCACCAGCACAATAGGAAGATCTGCTGTTTCGGATGCGGCTTCATCATCAAATACCGTCTCCTCTTCAGGCTGAAGATCATCTGATTCGGGCTCAACCGTTTCCTCGCCCGACTGCCTGATTCCCAGAGCAGGAATCGTGATCGTAAACAGGGAGCCCTGTGGCTGGTTATCCTGCAGGTGAATGGTTCCTTTGTGTAATTCGATCAGATCTTTTACAAAAGCCAGACCGATTCCGGTACCCATATATTTACCCGGTTCTGCCTGCGCCACCTGGTAAAACCTGTCAAATATTTTTTCTTTCTCCTCTGCCTTTACTCCTTTCCCGGTATCGGCAACCATGATCTCACACCGGGGTTGTGGCTCCTGTATATAATTCACTTCAAATCTGATTTCTCCCCCGGCATTTGTGAACTTGAATGCGTTTGAAAGTAAATTGTACACAATACTTTCTATTTTCTCTTTATCAATGGGCAGGAATAATTCTTTTTTATTTGATTGGAAAGAAAAGAGAATATCCTTTCTTACCGCTTCTTCTTCAAAGGAGGATGCGATCGATCTTGACAAGGCAATAATATCCTGGTAAGATACCTGCAAGGTTAATGCGTTAGCTTCAGCCTTATGAAAATCAAGTAACTGATTGATCAGGCTCAATAATCGCTGGGCCTGGCTCTGGATCTTACGCACAGTAGATTTTACAGGGGCATCAACCTGATCATCAGTTGACAGGTCTTCCAGCGGCCCCATCATCAGGGTAAGCGGGGTTCTGAACTCGTGAGAAATATTGGTAAAGAATTTACTTTTGATCTCGGCAATCTCATGCTCTTTCTCATAATTCAGGTTAGCGATCTGCAATTTCGTCTGAAGATAGATCCTGTTCAGTTTACTGTGCCTTGAGAACCATAACAGACCACCGATCATCAAAAAATAGAGCGTATAGGCCCACCATGTTTTCCATGGTGGAGGTGCGATGTAGATCTGCAGTTCGGCCGCAGCATCGTTCCATGTCTGGTCGCTGTTAGATGCCCTTACTTTAAAAGTGTAGGAGCCAGAGCCCAGGTTGGTATAGGTAACTGTTTTATTATATCCTGCATCAACCCATTTATCGTCGAACCCCTCTAACTTATATTGGTATTGATTCTTATCCGGTGCGTGGTAATCCAGTGCTGCATAAGAAATGGAAATGATATTTTCTTTGTAGGAGAGTTTAATGTCTTTTGTAAGAAAAAAGGAACTGGATAGTATTTTATCACCGGCGATCTCCTCTCCAACCCGAACATGTTTGTTATTGATCTGTAGCCCCGTTAAAAATACAGGCGGCTTGTAATGGTTAAAATATATACTGTCGGGATAAAAATAAGTAAGCCCGGTAATGCCCCCGAAAAACATTTCTCCATCGGATCTCATGTAAGCGGCATTCTCCGAAAACGTATTGGAGGAAACCCCATCGCGGGTATCAAAATTCCGGAAGTTCTTATGCTGAACATTGAATTTAGTGAGCCCTTTATTTGTGCTCATCCATACATTGTTCTCATAATCGATGAGTACACTGTGAATATAATCATTCGGGAATCCGGTACCCTGGTAATAAGATTCTATCTTGATGTTTCCGTTATCCGAAACAGAAAGTGCATTTAATCCCTGTTGGGTTCCTACCCATATCGTACCAAAACTATCTTCTGCCAGACAGAGAATCGTATTATTCGACAGGCTATGATTAGTTTGATTACCCGGTTTAATTACACTGAAATTATCATTCTCCCTGTTGTAGATATGCAGCCCATCATAAGTACCCACCCACAACCGGTTGTTTTTATCAACCAGCATGCAACTGATCCTGTCGTTCTGAATGGCACCCGCAACACCCACCTGTTCAGGGTATCGTTTAAACACAGGGATCCCGTTTTTATAAGATAGCACCCTGTTAAGCCCATGCTCCTGTGTGCCCACCCATACAATGCCGTTTTTATCTTTTAGGATCGCCGTGATTTTGGGCCCGCTTAATGTGGTAGTATCGGCATTGGATCTCTTGACTACCTCAGGCCTTGATCCCTTTATATAGTCTTTAAAAATCACCAGCCCATCTCCTGTACCTATCCAAAGGTCACGATCATTCTCAAAAAAAGTATTGACACGGATCGTTTTAAACCCAAGGTCTTTTTGGACAAATCTTTTTTTATCTGCTGAAAAGCTCAAACCTCCCCCTTTGGTACCCAGCCAAAGTCCCCCATCTCTGCCTTCAAACACCGCCGTGATATGTGTGTTTTCAAGGATGGCTTTGTCAAGGCCGAAATTGGTAACGGCATTGAATTTTTTACGGTAAGGATCCAGCTTGCAAATCCCACCCCCGTCAGTACCCACCCATACGATCCCTGTTTTATCCTGTATCAAAGACAATATAATATCATAGTCTTTATTATATACATCAAAGGGCTTGATCCTGATGGGCTCAAAAAAAGAAGTAGCCACGTTGAACCTGCTTAGCCCGCCACCCCATGTGCCAACCCATACATCCTGGTTTCTATCCAGTAACACCCGGTACGTGTTATTACTGGTTAAAGAGCCGGGGGCAGAACCGGCCAGGTACTTTGTAAATGATTGATCTGTGGTCTGATATTTTATCAACCCATTGGCCCAGGTTCCCAGGAACAAGGTTTTTGTCTGGTTATTGACCGCTATGGAAGTGATATCAATATTTTTCGGGCCAAGGCTTATCTGTTGAAGCCTGCCTTTACGGGGATCATATTTATATAGCCCATTAACCGTACCGGCCCAGATTACGCCTGCACCATCTTCAACAAGTGCGTTAACGGTGAGCCTGGTGTCGATGGTAACAAAATGTCCGTCCTTTAATATATATAACCCATGTAATGATCCGATGAACAGGTTGCCGGCTTTGTTAACCAGCAGGGATTTGATCTCCTGGATCTTTACAGAATCGGGGGGAATATAATGCCTGATGGAATCTGACAGAAAATCGTAACTGTTCAGCCCACCGGTTTTGTTCCCGATCCACAAAGTATTTTTGTATTCAGCGATGACTTCTACTGCCTGGTTAGAGAGATTATTGGCAGAACCCGGAGCCGAGCGGATGGTAGTAAAATCATACCCATTGTATTTATTCAAGCCCCCCCTTGTTCCAAACCAGATAAAGCCATAGGTATCCTGGTGAATAGCGGTAACCTCATTATTGATCAACCCATCATCGATGGTGATATTGTTCTGGATGGTGGTCTGGGCAGCTACTGGCCAGGAATAGCATAGCAAGGCGATCATCAGAATGACAAAACTGACCCTCTCATTTTTCTTAGAATGGCGCATGCAAATCATTATATGGCTGGCTCAACAATTTTGATCCTTATCATGCGGGTATTCTCCCCCATAATAATTTACTGAGAAATTAAGCTCTATTTAATCCTCTCAGAAATAAAGTTACGCCAACAGCTAAAAATCAGGGTGTATAGTTAAACAGATTGACACATTTACGCCCCATGATTGAATGGTTTACCCCTCCTATCATTAGTAAATAGCTTCAAACTTTGGGTATTATCTATTTTCTTCCGTTCCCATGACCGGTTGAATCAAAAATCTGACGATGCCAAGAAAATATAGCCCCAGGTATATCCCTATTGCATTTCTTGCAGGATTCATGCTTAGCCTGTTAGCAGGTACAAACACCTATTCGCAGCAACCGGTAAGATCGTCCACTGAGTTGAAGTCGGGCTGGTTGTTCATCAACAAGGATATCCCGGGTGGCGCAGGCGACCGGGTAGATGAATCTCAGTGGCAAAAAATAAATATCCCTCACGATTGGGCCATCAAGGGCCCATTTAACCAGGAACTCGACCTGCAAACCGTTCAGGTAACAGAAGATGGAGAGCAGAAAGCAATGACCAGATCCGGCAGAACTGGTGGACTTCCTTATGCGGGTGTGGGTTGGTACAGAAAACATGTGTTTATCAGCAAACAGGATGCGGGGCAATCGTTCGCAATCGAGTTTGATGGAGCCATGAGCCATGCCCAGGTCTTCGTAAACAACCAGTTTGCAGGAGAATGGCCTTATGGCTATGCATCATTCAGTTTTCCGATCACGAAGCATCTTCATTTTGGGCAGGATAATGTGATTTCGGTAAGGTTGGAGAATCAGAACAATTCAGCGAGATGGTATCCGGGAGCAGGTATCTATAGAAATGTACGTTTGGTAAGAACCAATCCCATTCATATTGCACATTGGGGAACATTTATCACTACGCCTGAAATTACCCGGAGCAAAGCTGTGGTAAAGATTCAATCAAGAATCGAAACAGATCAGGGCATTCCGGGTGATCTGCGTTTGGAAACCAGTATTTATAACGCTTCGCATAAAAAAATTGCAGAACATATTTCCGGGCAGCCCTTGTCGGCAAACCCGGTACAGGAAATCACGATCAGCAACCCGCAGTTATGGTCGGCAGATCATCCGGTTCTTTACTATGCCATTACCCGTATTAAGAAGGGGACACAGCTTATTGATGAGTACAAAACCAGTTTTGGGGTCAGGTCTATTCAATTCAATACACAAAAAGGCATGCTGGTGAATGATCTGCCTGTAAAGTTAAAAGGTGTTTGTTTACATGATGACCTGGGTGCGTTGGGCATGGCTATGAATACATCGGCACTCAGGTACCGGTTGAAACTTTTGAAAGAAATGGGCTGCAATGCCATCCGGGGTACACACAACCCCCACGCACCGGAAATGCTGGAGCTCTGTGATGAAATGGGGTTTTATTATATTGATGAAGCCTTTGATGAATGGAAGGCTGTGAAAGTAGACAATGGCTATAATACACTATTTGACAAGTGGGCTCAAAAAGACATGGAGGCGTTGATTCAAAGAGACCGGAATCATCCTGCGTTGATCATGTACAGCATAGGTAATGAAGTAAGGGAACAGAATGAAAAAGATGGTGCTGAAGTTGCGAAGTTCCTTACTGAGATCTGTCACCGCAATGACCCTACCCGACCGGTAACTGCCGGATTTAATAATTTCAACCCGGCTATCAAAAACGGATTGGCAGATGCAGTGGATATACCGGGATGGAATTATAAACCCGATCAGTATGTATCACTGCATAAACAACATCCTAACTGGGTTATCTATGGAAGTGAGACCGTTTCAACGGTTAGTTCAAGAGGCGTCTATAAACTTCCGGCACAGATCGGCATCATGAAAACATGGCCCGATAACCAATCCTCTTCTTACGATCTTGAATTTTGCAGTTGGTCGCAATTACCCGATAAAGAATGGCAACACCAGGAAAATGAATTTGTAGCAGGAGAATTTGTATGGACTGGTTTTGACTATCTCGGAGAACCTACACCTTACAGTGCTAACTGGCCAAGCCGTAGTTCTTATTTTGGCATCATTGACCTGAGTGGCATTCCTAAGGACCGGTATTATCTTTATCAAAGTCAATGGACACAAAAAAAAGTACTGCATATATTACCACACTGGAACTGGGATGGGAAAGAAGGCGAAAAGATTCCGGTGTATGTGTATACCAACTACCCTTCTGCCGAGGTCTTTATCAATGGCAAAAGTTTTGGGAAAAAGAGTTTTGATAAAAAAGTGTTGCTGGATACCTATCGGCTCAGATGGGAAAATACTGTGTATCAGCCAGGTGAATTAAAAGTGGTGGCTTATAACGAAGCCGGAAAAATCGTTGAAACCAGGGTCATCAAAACGGCCGGGGCACCTGCAACCATTACATTGGAACCCAGTCGAAAAAAATTAACAGCAAATGGGGATGACCTGGCATTTGTAACAGTGAGCGTAAAAGATAAAGAAGGAAACCTTTGCCCGCTGGCAGATAACCTGATCCGTTTTACCGTAAGCGGCGCGGGCAGGCTCAGGGCTGTGGATAACGGA